>JACCSL010000931.1 GCA_013812995.1 Ardenticatenales bacterium
ATTATAAATCTTAGAAAGAAGAGGCAACCATGCCACCAGCCCTGCGCGTAGAGCGGGATACCGTGGTCTATCGGTTGGAACGGGGCCGCGCGGCGAGCACGGGGCAGTTCTATGAAGCGCGCCTGCCGGAAGCGCTAGCGGGCAGCATCTCGGCGCTCATCAGCCAGAAACATCTGGCGACCTTTGCCGCGGAACGCGCCGCGATTCTGGAGGCCGGGCTTCAGACGACCCGCTACCAACAACTCAATGACACCGGCTTGCGCGGGGCGGGGGTCAACCATGATCTCTCAGTGCTCACGAACCCGCACTTTGCCTGCTTGGATGCCGCCGAGGATGCCCCACCGAGGCCGAAAAAGCGGCCCTCTGGCGCGACTTTGACGCCCTCTTTGACCCGACCACCGGCTCTATCCTGCTGGATGACCGCCTGCGCCTGACCCGCGCCAAGAAGGCGCTGCTGCTGCTCGTGCTCAATTTCCCCGAGGTGCCCTTGGAGAACAATCGCGCCGCCCGCGACCTGCGCGAGGTCGTCGTCAAGCGCAAAATCTCCCCCGGTCCCCGCACCCCCGATGGCGTGCAAGCCTGGGAGGTTTTCTTCACCGTCCTGACGACTTGTACCAAGCAAGGGGCCTACCAGTTGCCTCCCCTCACTGATCTCGTCCGCGCTCACGCCGCCCCCACTTGATTCTGAGCACGTTCCTCACTAGAAGTAAAGCTGTCGCACCGGACCCTCAACGCAGAGCAGCGAGCCGTCCTCGTGCTCGCACATGCCGCAGAGGCCAATGGCGCACCCCATGTACGCCTCCCAGGAAAGCTGCGCCGGGACACTGTATTGCTGCGCCAACTCGGCCAGCGCGTGGAGCAGGCCATGAGGTCCAACCCCGCAGATGCTATCGACCTCGCGGTTCTCCAGTAGTCGTCGCACGGGCGCAGAGGCCAGCCCCGCCTCACCGCGCGAGCCATCGTTGGTCGTGATGAGCACCGGCACCCCCATCTCCTCGAACTTTTCGACGCCGATCACATCGGCCTTGCTGCGCCCGCCGATGATGGCGATAGGATTCTGGCCGCGCGCGCGCTGCTCGCTGGCAAGCCAGGCCAGGGGAGCCACGCCATAGCCGCCGCCCACCAGCGCGGGTCGCCGCCCCAGCGGCTCGAAGGGGCGGCCAAACGGCCCCCGGAACCAGACGGTGCTGCCCACCTTTAACTCGTGCATCGCCTCGGAGAATGGCCCCACGTTGGCAACGGTCAGCGTCAGAGGCACATTATCGGCTAAGGAGAAGGGTTTTTCATCGCGGCGCGGCAGCCAGGCCATGACGAATTGGCCGGGTTTTGCCTCCGGCAGATCGCCATCGAAGAAGAAGCTCTTGATGCGGTGGTTTTCCTCTATGATCTGCTTGATCCTCACCGGTTGGGGAGTGCAGGCGAAACGGCCAGCAGGGCGGAATAGCTGAACCATCAGACTCTTCCCTCTCTCATCGGTGCGCCATGCCTCGAATGTCATCCAGAGAAGCAACCCCGTGGGATTGGAGCCAGAGTGTCATCTCTTCACTGATCTGCTGCATGGCCTCCAGCCCCCGGTAGTAGATCGCGCTACCCACGCCAACCGCTGTGGCCCCGGCCATGAGCATCTCGATGGCATCCGCGCCGCTGGTTACGCCGCCCGTCCCGATGATGGGCGTGCCTGGCACCGCCTCCGCAATCTCATAGACGCAGCGCACCGCGATGGGCCGGAGCATCGGTCCGCTGAGCCCGCCGCTGCGGTTCGTGAGAATCGGCCTCGCGCTCTCGATGTCGATGACCATGCCCGGCATCGTGTTGATCGCCGTGATACCATCCGCGCCCGCCGCTACGGCATCCGCCGCGATGCGCCCGATGTTGGGCACGTTGGGCGCGAGCTTGATGAACATCGGCACACCCGCCGCGCGACAGAGGGGCTTGACCGCTGCTGCGACACTGGCCGCGCCCGCGCAACTGGCCGCAAAGGGCTCGCCAAAATCATCGTGAACGTTGGGGCAGGAGATGTTGAGTTCCAGAATGTCGGGGTTGGCCTGGAGAACGATCTGCGCCACGGCGGCGAACTGTTCGGGGGTTCCGGCAAAGATGGAGGCGATGAGGGCCACCCGGCTGGGGGCGAGGGCCTGCTTGGCAGCGGCCAGGAGGTCGGCCTCGTGCGTTGCGCCGGGGTTCGGCAGCCCTACGGCGTTAATGAGTCCCTCGCCCCAATCGAAGCAGATGGGGTTGCGATGCCCCTTGCGCAGCTCCGGCCCCGCGCTTTTCGCGGTGACGGCCCCGGCCCCCAGTGCGGCAGCCCGCGTGAGGAGCGTGGCAGAGGTGCCGATGATGCCACTGGCAAGGACGAGGGGTGTGGGAAGGGTAACGCCCGCAAGGGTCGTCTGGAGCATGGCTCTTTTTCCGAGGAAAAGTGCCCCGTTCATCCAGGGACACTCAGGATTCTTGCTAGTTTGAGGAGTGTAAGCCGCTTGGGGGGAACGGTCAAACAGCCCTTTCCCCCGCGCTCCCGTTGCCAACAACCGCCAGCACCTCCTCCGGCAGGTCTGCGGGATCGTAGGTCCAGAGGGCGGGCGCGCTGGAGTTGGGGAGATTGTTGACGCGCACGATGGCCTCCTCGCTCCAGATGAGAAAGCCAGGCTCCTGGTAATCATCAAGCACGCGAGCACAGCGGAGTGGTTGCTGGCCCTGCTCGTTCCATCCGCCCACCGGGAGCCAGAGTTTCTCCGAGCCAGACGCAAAGCTCATCATCAGACTCTCCCCCTCCCATATATCGCCAAGGCGGGTGTAGATGCAGCGAATATCGACATCTGGCAGATGGATATTGACCTCTAGCTCTTCCACTATGAATGCTCCGCTGTGAAATTAAATGTAAAACGTAACTGCTTCTGACGGAATTTGTGGTTTGGAAGAGGGAAAGCGTACCAGCGAAGCCCTCTCCCCCACGTCGCTGCGCTCCGTGTCCCCTCTCCCGACATCGGGAGAGGGGCGGCCGAAGGCCGGGGAGAGGGCCATCCCGCAGAGCCATGACTCAACCACAAATTCTATCAGAACCAGAAACGTAATGTCTTGCATCTGTATGTATTACGTTTTACGCCTTACGTCTCATTACCTCGCCAGCACCCGCTCGACCCGCTCGCGCCCCTCCGGGCGAAGATGGAGAACACTTCCGCCGTTTGGCTCCACAAGCCCCCCCTCGTGGGCGGCACGTAGCACCTGCTCCGCGAAACGAGCCTCCCAGCGCAGATGGTGCTGGAGCGCCGGAACCGCATTCTCCTCGCTGGCCTCCTCGCTGGCCTCATGGTGGTGCAGGTGAACCAGGAGCATATCGACCGCAAATTCCTGTCGCACCCGTCGCCGTCGCAAGTGCTGTGCCACGAGGCCGCGCGTCGGGGCGAAGAAGAAGGCCAGCAGGAAAAAGACGCCTGTCATCGTGGCGATGGAACCCGCGATGGAGCCATTTACGCTGTGCGCCAGACAGTAGCCCGACACAGACGAGAGAAGTCCAATCCCGACGCTCAGCACCAACATATGGGGTAAGCGGCTGGTGAGGAGGTACGCGGTGGCCGGCGGGGCCACCATGAGGGCAACCACCAGCACCGCGCCGACCGCATCGAAGGCCCCCACCGCCGTGATGCTGACCAGCGACATCAGCCCGTAGTGGAGCACGGCGGGCGCAAAACCGAGCGCGGCCGCCAGCCCCTCATCAAAGGTGGAGAGTTTCAGCTCTTTGTAGAAGAGAAGAATAGCAACAAGATCGAGGAGGGCAATTGCGCCCATCACCCAGAGCGCGATGGGCAGGTCGATGCCCAGCAGGGTCGCGCGGTTGAAGGGAACGAAGACCAGTTCCCCCAGCAGCAC
>JACCSL010000526.1 GCA_013812995.1 Ardenticatenales bacterium
GTGTCGGGGAAGGCCCATTCCTGGCAAAAAAGCCCGGCAAACAGGGAAAGCGGCTCCGCGCGCTGGTGGCTCTCCGGCAATGCAATCATGAGAAATTGCCACACCTCGCTGGAGTTGCGGCGTCCCTGGCGAATTGAGGACTCCTGAACCACCCGCAGCACGGTCCCCAACCGCCGCACGGCCTCTGTCACCTCCTCCGGCTGCCCCCAGAGTCGAATCTTTACGTTCGCCATGATTGCCTCTTTTTCGTGGTGCGGGTGATAAAACACAAAACGTAACTGCTTCTGACGGAATTTGTGGTATGGAAGATTGGGAAGCGTGCCAGGCGAGCCCTCTCCCCCACGTTGCTTCGCTCCGTGTCCCCTCGCCCGAAATCGGGCGAGGGGCGGCCGAAGGCCGGGGAGAGGGCCTCCACGCAGAGCCACCCCTCAACCACATATTCCAGCAGAACCAGAAACGTAAAACGTAAGTACGATTACGGATTACGTTTTAGAGTCTATCTACAAGGCATCAACCAGCCGGGCGATGGTTTCAGCGACGTTGCCGCTGAGATGCAGGCGTAGCGTGGGGAGGTCACGCTGCTCCAGGGCTTCGAGATCGCCGAGGGCCTGCGCGGTGGCGAGGGCGCTGAAGGCGTACGGGGCACCCGGAATGGCGACCTGCGCGCTATCGTCGGCGACAATCTGGAGGAAGCGCCCCTCGGGGACACCGCCCTTGTGATACTGTCCCGTCGAGTGGAGGAAGCGGGGCCCAAACCCCAGCGTGGTGGCCGCCCGGCTCCGGTCACGGATAGCTGCCTGGAGGTCACGCAGCGCCGCCTCATTGGCCTGCGTCATGGGGACGTAGGCAAGGATGGCGACATACTCCCGCTCCGCCGTATCCTCGACGAAGGCACGGAGAGCGTCCTCGGGTGAATCGCCCATGACCGTCCCACTCACGCGCACGCCCTCCGCATCAAGGCTCGCCTGAGGCAGCGGGAACGCCCCCTCATCCAGAAACTGCTGGAGCAGGCGCTTCGTGTTGTTCTTGCTCTCAGTCACGTTTGGCTCATCGAAGGGGTTGATTCCCAGGACGACACCCGCGATGGCGGTGGCAAACTCCCAGAGGAAGAAGTGGCGACCCAGGTGATAGGGGTCCTGGAGATCGAACTGGATGACGGGATGACCCGCCACGCGCAGCGCCGCGACGCGCTCATCGTGGGTGCCCTCACCCTCCAGTCGCATATAGACAAAGAGACGATCCGGGCCATAGCTCTCGGGGCCAGCGGCGCGCTCCCCAACGATGGGCAGGACACCACGCCCCATCTTGCCGGTGCTCTCCGCGATGAGCTGCTCCGCCCAATCCCCGAAGGAGCCCAGGGTTGGCGAGGCGAGGAAAGTCAGCTTGTTCCGTCCCGCTGCTGCCAGCTCGCCCATGATGATACCGAGCACCAGCGCCTCGTTCTGCGCCGGGGGGGTCGCGGCACTGGCATGGCGGATGGCCTCGGCGGCGTGGGCCAGGAGCCGCTCGATGCTCACACCGATGAGGGTGGCTGGGAGCAGACCAAAGAACGAGAGCGCGGAATAGCGACCGCCGATGTCCTGCTGGTTGAGGAAAAGCGCCGCGTAGCCTCGCTCCTCGGCCTCTGCGGCCAACTGAGAGGCGGCGTCGGTGATGGCGATAAACTGTTTGCCCTGCTTGCCACTCTGCTCGTAGAAATAGTCACCAAACGATTTCGTCTCTAGCGTGCCCCCCGATTTGGAAGCGATGACAAAGAGCGTCTGCGAGAGGTCCAGCGCAGCGCGGAGCCCCTGCACGGCATCCGCCGTGGTGTTATCCAGGACATGCAGGCGGGGCGCGTCCGGGCCATTGCCCAGCACGCGCTGGAAGACCTCGGGGGCCAGGCTGGAGCCTCCCATGCCCAGGAGCACGACATCACGGTAGGGCGCGCCGCGCACACAGTCTAGCTCCTCCCGGCGCGCGAGCATGGTGAGGGGCGAGGAGAGCCAGCCCAGCCGGTTGACGATGCTTTTCTGCACGACTGCGTCGTCGCTCCACAATGAGCCATCCTGGGCCCAGAGCCGCGCCACCACCCGCTCCTCGGCAAAGCGGGCCAGCCGCGCCTGGACCGCATCCTCATACTCGCCCAGCCACGCCTTCCCGTTCAACAAATCAGACATGAAGCCCTCCCCTATGAGTTTGGGTTCATCATATCAAGGCAGAGAGCGGCGGGCAAGAGTCCGATGACGATTGTTCGCCCTCTTCCGCTGTGGTAGCATAGCCAGGGCCGAGAGTTATGATGCTTTTTCTTTGTTTGAACCCTGTTGACTTGGGGAGTTATCTATGCCTTCCACCGCCAGCACCACCCTCGCGTTCCGCCGCACCCTCCACATCATTCGCGCCCTCCAGCAGGCCCCGCGCGACCAAGCGTTTCTCCTGAACCTTGTTCTCCAGTTGGAGGGAGAAGACGCGTACAGCAAGGCTCCGGGCAAAGCATTTCAGGGTGATCTGGTCCGCGCTCGTGAACAATTCGGGGTTACCATCTACTATAAAAGCGCTCTAAAAACCTACACCATCCAAGAGATCAACGAGCAGGGGTGGCTCGACCTCCCGGACGAGGTATTGGACGCGCTCGTGTTCCTCTACCGCACCTTTGATAAAGAGGCTCCGCACGCCGCCCAGGTGCGCTACGCTCTGGATATGATTATTGGCCATCTTCCATCTGAACGTGCAAAAAAAGTACTTGCTCAGCACTTTGACTTTGTGCTGGAGTTCCGCGACCTTGACTCTCCTATTCACCCTGAGGTGATGGAAAAGGTGCGCATGGCATTTCAGCAGCGCCAGCCTATCCGCTTCCACTACCTCTCTCCGCGCAATCCTGAGCAGGAACCGCGCTTACACGAGGTAGAGCCCAGCGCCCTACACCATCGTGATGGACACTGGTACTTCGTAGGGCATGATCGCCTGGGAACAAGCCCCACCGGAGAGGAGCACAAACCAGGAGAGCGACGCTTTCGGTTAAGCTGCATCCTGCCCAATGGGCTTCAGGTGCTCCCAGAAAAGCTCCCGCTTCACCCACGACAGCCGCGCCCCTACAAACTTCGATACTGGCTCCACCCGGACCTAGCACGCGGCAAGGTTTCACAACGTTTCGATAAGACAGAAATCAGAGAACTGGACGGGGCGTGGGAAGGGTGGGTCGAGGTGACCGCCGAAATCACCGATGAGTTCGCGGCGGCCCGGACCTTGTTCGGCTACGGGCAAAAGTGCAAGGTTCTGGAGCCGCCAGGGGTTGTACAGTGGATTCTCGACGCGCTCTGGGGAATGATGGAGTTGTACCGTTCAGAGATGGCAGGAGAAGAATAACAAAAAAAGTGCTCGCTTTTAGAAATTGGACTTTTGACAATGCGAAGCAACCTCAACTTACGCTGAGTTGAAGAAGGTCTTATAGGGTTGAGGAATTGCGCCGAAATTAGGCCGCTTTGGCGGTTGTGCGGCGCTTGACGATCACTTTAT
>JACCSL010000963.1 GCA_013812995.1 Ardenticatenales bacterium
CACCTGCTGCGCCAATCGCGCGTGCTGGAGTATTTCCCCGCCCCGGAGGATTTCAGCGAGGTGGGCGGTATGGGCGACCTCAAGGAGTGGCTGCGCAAGCGCGGCGCGGCCTTCAGCGAGGCGGCGCGGCGCTTCGGGCTGCCGGAGCCGCGCGGGTTGCTGCTGTTGGGTGTGCAGGGCGGCGGGAAGAGCCTCATGGCCAAGGCCGTTGCCAGCCAGTGGAAACTGCCGCTGCTTCGCCTGGACATGGGACGTGTCTTCGGCGAGATGGTGGGAGCCAGCGAGAGCAACATGCGCCAGGCGCTGAAGATGGCAGAGCGGGTGAGTCCCTCGGTCCTTTGGACGGACGAGATAGAAAAGGGGCTGGCGGGGGTGGCTTCCTCCGGGCGAAGCGATGCGGGCACAGCGGCGCGCGTCTTTGGGACCCTTCTGACGTGGATGCAGGAGAAGCAGGCCCCGGTCTTCGTCGTGGCGACGAGCAATGATGTGCGACAGCTCCCCCCCGAGCTGCTGCGCAAGGGACGCTTCGATGAGATTTTCTTTGTGGACCTGCCCGGCGATGACGAGCGGGCGGAAATCTGGGCAATTCATCTGCGCAAGCGCGGGCGCGAGCCGCAAAGCTTTGACATCCCCCGCCTGGTGGGCGAGACAAAGGGGTTCACGGGCGCGGAGATTGAGCAGATTATCATTTCCGCGCTCTACGATGCCTTCGATGAGCGGCGCGACGTGGAGATGCTTGACCTAATTCGCGTCATCACTCAAACTGTCCCCCTATCGGAGACCATGCGGGACGAGATCAAGTCGCTGCGCCAGTGGGCGAAGGAAAATGCGCGGCCCGCTGGCAGTGGCGGACCCGCTCCCTGGGAGATGGTGGCATGAGGGGGAGTGCTGTGGACGAGGGATGGATGGGTGTCTTTCGCAGCCCAATCGTAACCTATCAACGCTACCGCGATCACATTGAGGACGCGGTGGTTGCGGCTGCCCTGGCCCTACTGGTGGGTATCTTCCTGAATGCAACGGGCGTCTATGCCGAACAGTGGCGCATGGTGCTCCTGCTCGGGATATTCGCGGTAGGCACGCAGGTGCGCGCCTGGGGTTACTATGCGGCTCTGGCTGTGTTGCTCTGGCCCATCTGGCAACTCTCCCCCTATCTGGGGGCGCTCTTCCTGGCGATCACCCTCCTGCCACGTACCTGGATTGTAGAGACATTACCCTGGATTCTCCTCGTCGCCAGCGCACCACTGCTGGCGCAGTGGCAAATTATTGGGCTGCTGCCGCTGCTGGCTGGGGTGATGGCGGGGCCGGGTCGAGCGATGGCATTTGGTGTGCTCGCAGCACTCTGGCTGAAGATCGTGGGCGGACTGTCCGGGTGGCTGCCCGAGATAGGCGCGCTGCATGGGGCACCCTTCTCGGTGGAGTTGGTACGGGATACCGTGACAGGTGCAGACTCGCTGGAGATCCTGCTCCTGCTCCTACGGCCATTCTCGCAATCTTCCTTTTTGCTGCTGCTCCATGTGCTGCAAATCGTGGCATGGGGGGTAGCAGGATGGCTCACAGGGCAGATTTACCAGATGGAATGGAAAGAACGAGAGCCCAGATACCTCCTGGTGCCTACTCTCGCCACGGGTGCCTTGGTACTGTGGGCCGCAATCTATCTAGTTCCGGCCTGGTTGGACTTACAGCCCCTGATGACGTTTATGAGCACAGCCACGCCGACGGTGGGCCTGGCACTCTCGGCGCTGACGACAGCGCTAGGCACGATGTTATACGAGGGCCTACAGCGGCCCGTGCCCAGGCGAGCCCCACGCCCCCAGACGACGACAAAGATGGGACGCGAGGGTCCCGAGACGGTAGCAGAGGAATCCACCCCACGTCGTCGCCCCTGGACTGATGCGGGTCAGTCAGAGGAAGATGACGTCATTATGTTGGAACTTGACTGATGCCTGAATCACGCCAACGTACCCATTCCCGAACACGCACCCACCCACAGGGCCGGGTGCATAACGCCACCGAGGCGATGACGCGACCGAACTTTATCTCGCTCGTGATCGCACTGGGCGTTATCGGGCTGGTTGTCATCATGTTTCCGATGGATTGGATTCGTGCTCCGTCCGTGACCGTCGCGCTGGACCGCAGCGCCTTCTCTCCCGACGGCGATGGCACGCAGGAAGATGTGGCTGCCTTCTACACGTTGAGCGAGCAGGCCACGGTGACCGCTGTGGTACGAAACAGCGCGGGCCTGGTGATTCGCACCCTCGTCAACGAGTTGCCCCAGATCGATGGGCAACATGCCATTACCTGGGATGGACGCGATGACAGCGGCCAGGTGGTGCCGGACGGGCTCTACCAGCTTGCCGTGACTGCCGCCGCCACAGCCCGCAACAGCGAGCACTCGGCCCCAGTCGAGGTGGACATGACGCCGCCCACGCTCCAACTGGCCAATCTCCCCGAGGATATCACGACGCGGGAAAGTTCGCTGACTGTCGAAGGCTCGACAGAGCCGAATGTGACTGTCTGGGTTAGTGGCGATCCGCGCCCGCTGCCCGTGGACGCACGCGGCATCTTCAGCGTTGAGCGTAGCCTGGAAGAGGGACTCAACCCGCTGGACATCCGCGTGGTGGATGTGGCCGGGAACGAGACGCTCATCTCTCGCATGATTACGCTGCGCACCCATCCGCCCTCGCTCACCCTCACCGAGCCGACAGACAACAATGCCTTTGTTAGCAGCAACCTGCTCACGATCAAGGGCAATGTGCCGCCCGATGTGGCTGTCTCGATCAACGGTAGGAGTGCAGCGGTTAGCCCGCAGGGCCAATTCGCGCTCGACTTGCTGCTGGAAGAGGGCGAAAACGTGCTGCGCATCGTCGCGGTGGACCCCGTGGGCAATGAAAGCGTCGTGGAGCGCCGCATCAATCTCCAATCTCAGGGTCCGACCATTACCATCAGCAGCGTGCCGGATGGCCTCGTGGTGCGCGACCCCTCGATCCGGGTGAGTGGCAAGGTGGACCCCGGTGCCCAGTTACAGGTGAACGGAAACACAGTGCCGGTGGATGCCAATGGCAACTTCTCGACGCTCGTGGCGCTTCAGGGCGGCAACAACCTGATTACCGTCACGGCAGCGGACCTGGCGGGAAATGCTAGCAGTGTGCAACGCACCGTTCACTATGCGACAGCCTCATCGGATACGGGCACTGCGCTGATGCCTACGCTTCCATCGGGGCTGGACAATCCGCTCCTGTGGAGAATCCTGCTGGGGACCGGACTTGTGGGCGCGGCGTTCTTCCTCTTCGGCGGGCTCGTCTCGCCGGTCGCGTTCGAGTTGACGGTGGATCATCCGGTCTTCTACCCCAATCGCCCCAACGATATGCGGATGCTCATCGTGCGCTTCCATCTGTCACGAGGGGCGAAAGTCGATATCACGGTCTATGATGAGTTCAATCGTCAGGTGGCAACGCTGATGGAGGGACGCAAGCAGGGCGCGGGCGAGCACTTCCGCCTGTGGGATGGACGAAACACGGTGGGTCAGATTCTGCCGGGTGGCTCCTACCTCATCCAGGCGGCCGCGCGCACGCCGACGAACACGGCGACGAGTTCCGTCTGGGTCCGCCTGGATACCTCGCTGAGTGCCCTGGTGGGAGCCTCGACGGCGCAGGGCCGGGATCGCTGGGTGGACGAGGACCAGATCATCGACGTAGAGTAGGCATCAATAGTTTTCCCAAGGCGCGCGCCATACCAGTGGTGCGCGCTTTTTCATTTTACCCCTGCTGGTGCTACCGTAGAGGGCAGAAACCTGGCGCAGCGGAGGCAAACGATGAGCCAAAAAAAGCACAGACAGCCACCCCATTTCTATCAGGCCTATCTGCATCAGGATCGCGCGGAAGTGATTCTGATTATTCTCTGGTATACCGACCACGAGCAGAGCACGGTGCAGGGGCTCAATTTTCTGATCGATGCCAACCCGCCCTGGAATGGAGCGGTGAAGGATATTATTGTTTATCCCTCCTGCTCGCCGGAGCAGGCCCTTGAACTATTCATCAAACCGTGGCGAGATCGGCTCCACCTCCTGAAGGAGATCGGCGCGGTCGAGGCCAAGAAGGAAGTCACCGAGGCGCTCCTGTGCAATATGGGCGCGCGGATTGCTCTGCCAGGCGCACTGATCGCGCAGCGAAATCCGTTTCGTCGCTACGTGCTATCCCTGCCCGACGCGCCAAACGCCCGCCCCTTCACGATCGACGATTTTGATCTCCTCTCCACGAGCGGGGATGCGCCCGAGACACTCAGGGAACTGGAGCAATCGGGGGGGCGCATGATGCGCCTGCCGGATGGGCAGGAGGTGCTGGTGATGGGCAAGAGCGAATGGGCAGAGGAGCTATGGGGCGCGGAGACAGAGGAAAACTGGAATCTTGATGTGTGGGAGGACGCGTGGGACGATGACCCTGCTTGACCTGGCACAGCGTGTGGATACCCCCGAGCTTCTCGATGAGGGGCAGGGTAGTGAGGCGGAGGCGTACCAGTCACTTGAGGATCTACGGCGGCTGAACCGCTTTCTTTTTGGTGTTCATGTAACGCTGCATCCCCTGACGCAGTGGCTGCGCGAGAGTCCCAAGCCCGTGACCGTGCTGGAACTTGGTACGGGCAGCGGCCAGATGGCACAAGCCCTCGCGCGCTGGGCCGCCCACGAGTATCAAGCCGTGCGCGTGCTGGCCCTCGACCTTATACCGCGCCACCTCACCCTCGCCCGCCATTGGAATCACATGGCTGAGACGCCGCATGTGCTCCTCGTGGGCAGCAATGCCCTGCATCTCCCCCTCGCTAACCAAAGCGTGGATTTTGTCACCTCTTCTCTCTTCCTGCACCACTTCGATGAAGACGCGCTCAGGGCGTTGTTTGCAGAATGTCGGCGTGTGGCACGGCGCGGGCTGGTGATGAGCGACCTCTGGCGACATCCCCTCCCCTTTTACCTGTACAAGGGTCTGGCAGAGCCGCTCTTCGTTCGCTCCCCGATTACGCACGAGGACAGCACCGCCTCCTTTCGCCGCGCCTACCGCCCGGCGGAGATAGCCCGCATCGCGGCCTTTGTTCTGCCGGAGCCGCAGGTCGCGCTCCACTTCCCCAGTTTCCGCTGGCGTCTAACGAGTCGATGGACATGAGCGACTTCGATGTGGTTGTGATTGGTGGCGGGCTGGCGGGTAGCGCCGCCGCCATCGCGCTGGGTCGCGCCGGGTGGCGGGTGGCGCTGCTGGAGCAACATCATCACCCACGCCACAAGATGTGCGGCGAGTTTCTCTCGCCTGAAACGATTACCCTCTTCCAATGGCTCGGAGTGTGGGAGCAGGTTCAGGCGCTCCAACCCGCCCTGCTCTCCTCGGCAAGAATCACCGCGCCCAATGGGCAGCGATTGGACATCGATCTGCCGGGGCAGGCAATGGGTCTCTCCCGCTATCGTCTGGATCACTTGCTGCTGGAGCAGGCGCGCGCCGTCGGCGTCGCCGTCTTCGAGGGCTGCACCGCCCGCGAGGTTCATGGTTCGCTGGAGCAATGCTTTCAGGTCACGAGCCAGGAGGGGGCCTTTGCCGCTCGTGTGGTGTTGGGCGCGTGGGGAAAGCGCTCCACGATGGACCGTACGCTGAAGCGTCCCTTCTTCGCGCAACGCGCCACCTTCCTGGCGCTGAAGGTCCACCTGCGGGGGCCTGAGCCCGAGGAGCGAGTCGAGTTGCATGCCTTCCGAGGCGGCTACTGCGGCCTCAGCCACATCGAGGGAGGCACGGTGAATGCGTGCCTGCTCACGAACGAGGCTGCCTGGGAGCGCAGTGGTCGGGAGGTAGAGCACTTCTGGGAGATGATTCAGGGGGAAAATCGCGCGCTGGCGGCGCAACTCGCCGGGGCGGAGCGGCTCAGCGAGCACATTGTTATCTCCAATATCTCCTTCGCCCCCAGACAAGCCGTGGAGCAGGACATTCTGATGTTGGGTGATAGTGCCGCGCTCATCTCACCCCTGGCGGGCAATGGTCAGGCAATGGCACTCCAAGCGGCGCAGCTGGCCGCGCCCCTGGTCGAGGAATTTCTGCGCGGGAGCCTGACTGTTGCTTCCTTGCAGGCGCAGTACGCAGGGCTCTGGCAGCGCCAGTTCCGCGAGCGGCTGCTGCTGGGGCGGCTGCTTCAGCCCTTCTTCCTGCACCCCGGCTCGCTCGCGGTGGCACTGCATGTGGCGGCGGTGGTGCCGGGCCTGGCAAGTTGGCTGGTGCAGGGGACGAGGGAACGAGGGAACGGAAAGTCAAAAGTCACCAAGTAGGCTCCTAAAGGGGGAAAGTCAAAAGTCAAAGGTCACCAAGTAGGCCCCGAAAGGGGGAAAGTGACGGCAGATTTTAAGAAATGGTTTGTGATGCATACTTCATGAAGGCGAGGGTTTCGCTGAGGTCTGCTGGTGGAGCGGGTTCGTCTGGGTAGTGGCGACCGAGCCAGGCACGATCAATGAGGGAATGCCATTGCGGATTGAGGGTTTGCTGCGCCCAGCAGGCGGCGGTGGGCTTTGAGACGACCGTTCCCTCTTGCAAGGTGTAGAGAATGCGGCAAAGCGAGAGCACCAGATAGGATTGATAGCCCCAATTCGCGATAGGAGTGGGATTGTGAAGAAGAGGCACAATCCACTCCTGCAAGAGCACTCTCATGGCCTGTCGCAACTCCTTAGACGAGACGGGGTCGATGAGGGCGGTGGGAGGCGGACCAACCACGGTAATGCCGCGCTCCCGCAGCACATAGCGCTGAGTCACCCAGTCGCTGCCATGCTGCGTCCAATGCAACCTCTCTCCCTTGCCTCGGTCCAGGTGCGGGTGCAGGGCATTGTCCGGGTCATGGCGACGGAGGGCACGCTGTGGGATGTAGGAAACCTCTAGCTGTGTCCCCCAGGGGGAATGGCTCACCGCGATACGCTCGTGCATGACCGCCAGGGATGAAACGAGGTGCTGCGAAAGCTCACCGTCAGTAACCACAAGGACATCCACATCGCTATCCTCGTCGAAATCCCCGCTCGTCAGCGAGCCAAACAAATATAGTCCCACCACCTGATTGCCCAGAAGGGACTGCACGCGCCGCAACAAATCCTCAAGCAGCCCATTCACGTCCGGGTATGGTGTGGGAGGAGTCACAGTGTCAGGCTCCAAAGGAGATGCCCAGACCGCGCGCGGTCTGCACCAGCTTGCCATCAATGGGAACTTTCTTCTGCATCCCGACGGCATCCTTGATGGGAATGGAGACGATGTCGCCACACTGGAGCGCGGTGAGATAGCCAAACTTGCCCTTGGCGATGAGGCGCACCGCGCTGGCCCCGAAGAGCGTGGCAAGGATGCGGTCAAAGGCGCTGGGCGAGCCGCCGCGCTGGAGGTGGCCTAGCACGACGGTGCGCGTCTGCACCCCGCACTGCTCCGCGATCTGCTGCCCTACCCAATGGCCGATGCCACCCAGCGATACCTGCCCCAGATATTCCTTGTAGAGTTGCGCCCCCTCCAACGGTGCTGCGCCTTCTGCCACAACAATGATGGAGAAATTGCGCCCCCGCTGCCGCCGCTCCTCGATCTTCTCGCAAATCTTGGAGATGGTGAAGGGAATCTCGGGAATCAGAATCACATCGGCGCTCCCGGCAACGCCCGCGTGCAGGGCAATCCAGCCCGAGTTACGCCCCATCACCTCCACAATCATCACGCGGTTGTGACTCTCCGCTGTGGTGTGAAGGCGGTCCAACGCATCGGTGGCCTCATCCAGCGCGCTGTCGAAGCCGAAGGTTAGCTCTGTGACGGGCAGATCGTTGTCAATCGTCTTCGGCACCCCCACGAGCGGAATACCCGCCTCGTAAAATTGTTGCCCCATCGTCATGGTACCATCCCCACCGATGATAATCAGCGCGTTGACCCCCAACGCTGCCAGGCGGTCGCGCACGCACTGCTTCGCCTCCTCGCTGACGATGACCTCGCCACCCTCCCCTATCGTGAAGAGTTGATCGTTCGAGTGGCTGGCCGCGCCTAGAATGGTGCCGCCGCGCGGGAGCAGCCCGGCCACACGCTCCCAGGTCAGGGGGATGATATCTCCCTCCTCATTGCTCAGTAGCCCCTCGAAGCCGTGGCGAATGCCGAGCACCTCCCACCCCTCCTGGAGAATGGCGGTGCGCGTGACAGCGCGCAGGACTGCGTTCAGCCCCGGCGCGTCCCCGCCGCCCGTCAACACTGCAATGCGTTGGACCTTCATCGTTCTCTCCTGCGTTGGCTCGGAAAAACTATGGGGCCCCATCAACAAATCGCTCTATCAAGGTGGTGGCCCCACGGTTCAGCGGTGAGAGTGCCTGCTGCGGTCCATAGAGAACCAGGGCGTTCTGGTGGGGGCTTCCCGCGATCCGCAACACCTTGCGTAGCACATCCGCGCGGCCCACGAAAGCTCCTCCGCCACCCACGGGATTGCCAGCGATGTACGGATTGATCTCGATAGGGTTCATGAAAGAGTCCAAGTCAGGGAATGGGAATGGGTTGCGAGAAGAATAACACAGGGAGCAAAGGGGTTTCAAGCCCCGGAGGAGACGGGAAACGGAACCCACCAAAGAGAAACGAGGCAGGTCTCTGGCGACACCTTGCCTCGTTCAAGACGGCGTTGTTCTATGGATTAGTGGCGGGGCGGGCCAAACATTTTCTTGAAGAGCGCCGGGGGAAGCGCCATCGCCAGAACGAGCCACTCCTTCAGGTAGTCCCGGATGCCATAGGCCGTCACGAGGCCACCAAGCACCAGGAGAATCGCCATCGCGACGAACCACGGATCATCTGCATGTTGCATAAAATTCTCTCCGAAAACGAAAGCAAGCGGGGTCTGGATAGCGCGCGAGTATATCACGCTCGCACCCACAAGCCAAGGGCGCAAGCAGAAAGTCGTGTCGTTACTTTTGACTTTTGACTTTTGACTTTCCCCTTTTAGGGGCCTACTTGGTGACTTTCCGTTCCCGTTTGCCTTTCCCCCGGAATCCTGTATTTTTTCGTGATGAAGACATCGCACGAGGTCCGCAACTGGCTTCACTACCTGATCCTCGCCGCCCAGGCGGTGGATTACCAGGGTGTGGCGAACTGTTTTGCGCGGCAACACCCGCTGAGTATCCGGGGGCCGCGCCCCGGGGACGAGTGGAGCAGTTGGGAGTCCTGGTCCACCTTCCTCGCAACGGCCCTGAGCGTGCGGCGAATTGGCGACCTGTATCTCCGCATGACGCAGCAGCCGGAGATTACCATTGATCCCTCTGAAAGCGAGGTTTGTCTCCGCTGGCAGATGACCTATCGCCTCGGGAGCCGCGCCAATGCCCAGATCGGCCTGGATTGTGAGGCGACGCTCGTCATGGAAGAGCAGCGCTGGCTGGCCCGTTCCCTTTCCTGCCTGCCCCTGCTCGCGCCCCCAGAGTCAAGCGACTAATCCCCGCGCCCACCTCTTGGACTTGTCCCCTTCTCCCTTGCCCATTTTGTGCTAGACGGCATGTCTACTCTGACACTTTATTGATAGTGAGGAAAAATAATGCAACGAATCGCGATTTTTGACCTGGATGGCACCCTGCTGGCGGGCCGCGTCTGGCCCGCTTTTATCAAGCATCACTTTAGCCAGAAGGTGCATCGGCATGAGGCGGGAGCCTATCTCGTGCGCAACGTTGCCCGATATCTCTTGTACAAGGGTGGGCTCGTTTCCCGCTCGGTGGTATGGGAGGTCTTTGGCAAAGAAATTATTACGATGCTGCGCGGTATGGACGATGCGCGAGCCACGCCCATCCTGGAAACCATCTATCACAAGGAGATCAGCAAGCAGCTCGATCCAATGCTGTTGGAGCGATGGGAGTCACTGGGCAAACAGGGCTTTAGCCGCTTCATTATTTCTGGCTCGCCGGACCCGCTGCTAAAGATCATTGGCAAGCATCTGGAGGCCACGGCCGCCTTTGGCACCCTGCCCGAGAAGCGCGCGGGACGCTACACCGGCCAGATCGTAGGAAGTCTTTGCAGCGACCAGGAGAAGGCACGTCGCCTCACAGAGTACCTGGCGCAGCAGAGCTGGGACATCGATTGGGCCGCCTCGTACTCCTTTGCTGACAGTTTCAGCGACCTTCCTATCTTACAACTCGTCGGTAATCCGACCGCTGTTCGCCCCGACTCCGAACTCTACGCTTATGCGCAGGCGGCAACATGGCCTATTTTGGGGGAACCAGATAACAAAATTTAATAATCGATTTGGATTTTTTGCCCGATTTCAACTATATTCCTCCGCTGCATGATAGTTGCTTATTTGTTGTGTCCATCGCCGAAAGGAGCCGCCCGCCGTGCATACTCCCTCAACCAAGCAAGAGCACCCCGACGTTTCCTCTGTGATAGGGGCGTCACGCCCCATACGCAAGAGGAAACCCTCCTGGGGGGCGTTGGGGCTCTTTTTCGTGTTGTTCGCCCTGCTCGGGGCAGCGACCCTGTACTTCACCTGGGATTATCTTCCGGAACGTGTCCAGTACATCCCGCGCTATCTCGAGACCCGCTTCCTGCCAGCCCGCCCCCACCCGGAATTCGTGGCGACGCCTGTCGGGGCGACTGCGCCGGAGCAGGCCCTGCAAAACCTGGTCCTGGCAACGCCCGTCGTCGAGGCGACCAGCGCGGTACCCACCACCATCGCGCCATCGCCAACCCCTCTGTCCCTCTTTGTAGCGGCTCGCCCCCAGGGCAAATTAGCCGGGATCCGCCACGAGTACCAGGGATGGAACAACTGCGGCCCCGCCACGCTGGCGATGAACCTCTCCTATTTTGGGCGCTCCGAAACGCAGGCTGAGACTGCTCCTTTCCTGAAACCCAACAAAGATGACAAAAACGTTAGTCCCCATGAGATGCTGGCTTATGCCCGCTCCATCGGGTATGACGGTCAGGTGGTGGTCGGCAGCGACCTCAAGCTGCTGCGCACGCTCGTCACCAATGAGCTGCCGGTGATTGTAGAGTCCTGGTATATCCCAGACCCCAACGATGAGATGGGCCATTACCTGCTGCTGACCGGATACGATCAAGAGACGGTGACCTTCTTCGATTCCTACCACGGGCCGGATGTACAGGAAAATGCTGTGCACTTCGATCAGCTCTGGAAGGTGTTCAACCGCACCGCCGTGGTGATCTGGCCCCCTGAAAAGGCAGAAGTGGCTCAGGCCATCCTGGGCGACCTGACCAATACCCAGGTGATGCACGAGCGCGCCCTGGCGACTGCCCATGCTGAGGTCAACTCTAACCCGCAGGACAAATTTGCCTGGTTCAACCTGGGCAGCAGCCTGACCGCGCTGGGGGACAGCGAAAACGCGGTGAAGGCGTTCACCACCGCGCGCTCGCTGCAATTGCCCTGGCGGATGCTGTGGTACCAGTTCACACCTTACGAGGCGTACTACGCACAGGGAAATCACCAGGAGTTGATCAACTTGGCCACTGCAACCTTGCAGGGCGCGGACAACCTGGAGGAGAGCTACTACTGGCGCGGACGAGCTTATGCGGCCCTGGGTCAGACCGATGCCGCTCGCCGGGACCTCCAGCAGGCGCTCGACCTCAACCCGACCTTCATCCCTGCCCAGGAATCGCTGACCATGCTTCCCTAAAACGTAAAACGTAAAACGTAAAGGTTGTACGCCGTTCATTACGTTTTACGTTTTACGTACTACGTTTTAATCGCTTTATCGGAACCTCTTATGTCTACATCTCGCAACTCTCGCGTGGCACGGGCCGCAATCATCGTCATGGCGGGCTTTCTTGCCTCCAAGGTGGCAGGGCTCGTCCGACAGCTTGTCATCGCGCGCGTCTTCGGTGCCACCGGCGCGTTGGATGCCTACTTTGCCGCCTTCACCGCACCAGACATCATCTTCACCCTGATCTCGGGCGGCGCGCTGGCAACCGCATTTATTCCCGTCTTTTCGGACTATACCAACAGCGAGGAGCCGAGTGCGAAAGAGGCCGCGTGGCGGATGGCCTCAAATATTCTCACGGTCACCTTCGCTCTCTCAACGGTCGTGTCGTTGCTGACAGCCCTGCTGGCCCCCTGGCTGGTGGCGGAGATTATCGCACCGGGCTTCAGCCCCGAACAGCAAATCATCACGGTCGATCTGATGCGCCTCGCCCTGATCTCGACGATTATCTTCAGTATCAGTGGCCTCGTGGGTGGCGTACTTTACACGCTGCAACACTTTCTGCTGCCCGCCTTCGCAGGATTCTTCTACAATGTGGGGATCATCCTCTGCGCGCTTTTCCTGGTACCGCGGATGCCGGAGGGGCAGGGCGTCTATGCGCTGGTCATCGGCTCGATCATCGGGGCGCTGCTGCACCTCGCCATCCAGCTCCCAGCCGTGTGGCACTTCCGCATCCGTCTGCGCCCCCTCTTCGATCTGAGTGATCCAGGGCTACGCCAGGTTGCGGTTCTCATGGGGCCGCGCGCCCTGGCCCTTGGGCTCATCAATGCCAAGCTCATCATCAAATCCAACCTCGCCTCCCGCCTGGACCCCGGCAGCCTGAGTGCGCTGGATTATGCCTGGGATCTCATGCAGCTCCCCGAGACGATCTTTGCCACGGCGGTTGCAACCGCCGTCTTCCCTACACTGGCAGAGCTGGCCGCGCGGAAGGCGCATCATGAGCTAGCCACTACCTTCAACCAGACGATCCGCACCATTCTTGCTCTGACGGTGCCAGCGGCGGTGGGGCTCCTCGTGCTGGGCTCTCCTATCGTTCGTACCTTCTACGAGGGTGGCAACTTCAGCAGCGGAGCCAGCGAGGCGGTGAGCTACGCACTCAGCTTCTTCGCATTCGGCATTGTGGGGCATGGGCTGCTGGAGGTAGTCGCTCGCCTCTTCTATGCCCAGAAAGACACTCTGCGCCCGCTCTACGCGGCGATCATCATGCTCTTCGCCACGGGGTCTATCTCCTGGCTGCTGCTGGAGCCTCTCGGTATTGGGGGCATCGCCCTGGGGGATACGCTAGGTGTCTTTGTCGAGGTCGGGGTGCTGCTCTGGTGGCTGCGCGCGCTGCTGCCCGAGGCCAACGATGCTCCAACCCTGCGCGCAGCAGCGAAAATCGCGCTGGCCTCCACGGCGATGGCGGTGGTGCTTTTCCTCTGGCTCCAACTGACGAGTGGAAACCATATCATCCTGGTGGCGGGCGGCGGTATCCTGCTTGGCGCGGCGACCTATGGGGCGACCGCGCTGCTGCTGGGGTTGGAAGAGGTCAAACTCGTTCCTCGTTTAGTGCTCCGACGCGGCGCCGCGTAGCGCCCACGAACCCTATCCCCCAACGACGGGTTTTAAACGTAAAACGTAATGTACTATTTACGTTTCTGGTTCTGCTGGAATTTGTGGTTGAGTCATGGCTCTGCGTGGTGG
>JACCSL010000976.1 GCA_013812995.1 Ardenticatenales bacterium
CTGCTGCTCTGTCTGCTGGCACCCATCGCCCTCTACACCCGCCACAATGTCCCGATCCATCCGCACTATTTCATCGTGCTCTACCCGGCGGCGTATCTAGCCGTGGGCGGGCTCGTGGCCGCGACCCATCGCCGCTGGCCGCGCCTCGGACAGGCGCTCGCCCTCTGCGTCTCGCTTGTGGCGGTGGTACAACTCGTGGTTTTTGCGTCGCTGCTGCGCTTCGTGGCAGAGCAAAATACGCCGGGTGGCCTGGGAACCCCGCTGCGCTACTGGGAGGAGGCCGCTGCCCGCATTCGAGAGGTTTCTGTCTGCGAGGTCAAGGTGATCGGGGAGGGAACATGGCCGGAGTATCACGCGATGCCCGCCATCTTTGACACGCGGCTATGCGACAGGCGTGGCAGAGGCCAGGAGTGATATTCTCGCTATTCCGTTGTGCGCAGGAGAGGGTGAGATTCGCCTGCTCTACGAGGATGGCGGGCGCGGCGAGGCACGCCCTGGCTCCCTGGAGCCGACGACCTTCGCCAACGGGATACGCTTGCTGGGCTATGCGGTACGAGGCACGCCCGCGCCGGGCGAAACGATTCGCCTCTTCCTGCGCTGGAACCTCATTGAGCCGCCAGCACCTCTACAATCACCTGCTTGATGAGCGAGGACAACGCTGGGGCCAGGCGGATGGCTATCTCTGCGAGCGGCAGCAGTGGCACGCGGGACAGCGGGTATGGCTCTGGTATGACATTTCTGTTAGCCCAGACGTCCCTCCTGGGCCATATCACCTCCGCACGGGGCTGTACCATATCCGGAACTCTTGAACATCCAGCTGCTGGACAGCGCTGGGCAGCCCGCAGGCGATGGCGTCCAGTTAGAGGTCGTTGACTAGCGCCTGTTCAGATTGCGCTCAAACTCGGGTTTTGAGCGAGGTGCACCTGATAAAGATTTCTGACGGTGTGGAGGAGGGCCGCGAAGGTGATGGGTTTTTCCAGGAAGCCGATGGCCCCAATTTCCTCGGCCCATTGGCGAGATTCGTAGTCGGAGGACATCACGACGAGCAGGGGGCGTGTGGGCGACGCGTGGAGATGGTCAACGACCCGTGTGGCATTCCAGCAGGGCAGATGCATATCCAGGATGAGCAGTGCAAACTCGTTGCTGGTTAGCTGGGCCACGCCCTCGCGATCATTCGTCGCAGTGTGGACGTGGTATCCCTTGGATACGAGAATTTTCCGGATGAGCCGCAGCGTAGCGGGATCGTCATCGATGACAAGGATTGGATTGTTAGACATAAATCGTTCCGTTTTGAGTGAAAGGGTTACTTTAGCATAGGAGAAAACAAATTGGATGCAAGATAATCAGGGAAGGCCAATCAAGCGGTAGATGCGTGTTAGAAGGTCGTCCAGATCAAAGGGTTTGGCAAGGCAGTGCGCGATGCCCAGCCGCGCGACGACTTTTTGGTAGGCGACAGGGCTGGCAGTCATGATGAGAAGGCCCATGTCTGTCCATTGAGGTTGATCCTGAATTACCTCAAGCACCGCGTGACCATCCATGAGGGGCAAGGTCATATCAAGGATCATGAGCTGTGGGGAGAGAATCTGCGCCTTTTCCAGCGCCTCCACGCCATGTCGGGCCGTTGCCACAGCGTAGCCTTCCGCGAGGAGGAGCGTTGCCATGACCTCGCGGATTCCATCTTCATCATCCACAACCAGGATAAGTTTGGGCATAGCATGGTTCTTTGAGGGGGAAAGGATAGGGAACCTATAGCAATAGGACCCGTCAGGGCAAACTGACGGATCCTATGCTGAGATGGTAGGCTATGGCTCGACGACCGTCAACTGCTGCGGTGCTGCCTCGCCGGACACGTCCGGGTTGTAGTAGTCATAGGCGCTGCTGGCGGGCGTCTGCGCTACCAGTGGGAACTTGGCCTTCAGGCGGTAGCTGAACTCGATGGGATGCCCGTGGCTCAGGTTGCCCAGGTAGATCAGGATCTGTCGCCCCGTCATCTCGTAGCGTTCCACGGTGGGCTCCTCGTAGCCCTCCGGCACGTCCTGGTAGCGTGTCACGAGCGCTACCAGATCCTCGCTCTGCACGGTAAAGCCCGGCGGAACCCCCAGGTCGATCAGCCCCCACTCGGCGCGGCTGCCCGGTTCGTTCAGCGCGACTTTGACATTGACCGTCACGCTGTCGTCCACGGTGAGCTCGGTACGGTCATAGGTGACATCAACCGTCAGCAACTCTTCGCCCGCCGACAGCTCCGGGTACTTCGGCAGTAACTCCCAGGGCAGATAGTAGCTCCCCGCGACCTGGTACATCAGGTTGCCCTCGCCCTCGACCTGGATATCCACCACGTTTTGCCCTGGTCGAACATCATCGAAGGTAATCATCTGCACCACATCGAAGGTCTCCGGCGTGACCTGCGCCGTGCGCGTCTGCCCATCGTTCAGCTTGATAGTGACCGTCGCATTTACATTCTCAGAGCCAGCGCGCACGCTCTGGATGAGTGCCTTGAGCGTGAGGACCGTGGCCTGGGTGCTGTACCAGGTGCCGAAGCTGTCTTTTTGCTGGATGAGCGTCGTCAGCGCGGCGTTGGCGAGGTCGGGATGGCTGTCCGCGCGCAGGAAGGCCAGCGCCGCCAGCGCGGTCGTCTCGATGCTCCCCGTCTGTCCCTCGCTGCCCATGAACGTGGCAACACCGCTGTTCCACACCGCCCCGTTGCCCTCCTGCTGGGCCAGCGCCGCCAGTCGGTCCAGAACCGCCGTGCTGGCGGGCTGGATGCCTTGGGCGTTGGCAATGTCTGCTGCCACCAAAGCGTTGGCGACGAGGGCCACCACGTAGCCATCCTTGGCCTCGCCCTGATGCTCCTGGACGTAGGCCAGGCCCTGCTGCGTGCGCGCGTCGTCGATGAACCCGGCGTCGGCCAGGCTCCAGACGATGTAGGCCGTCACGGGCAGCTGATCGTTTGCCAGGTTTTGCCAGGTGCTCTCGTGGACCAGCCCCATGTCGTTCTCCCACGAGCCGTCGCTCTGCTGCTGGGAGAGCAGCCACTCCGCCGCGCGTTGCAGGAGCGCAGGATCTACATCATGCACGCGGCTCATGTCGGCGAACTCCTGAAGCCCGTAGGCGGTGAGCATCCGGTCGGCGGGCGCATCGCCGAAGAGCGAGAAGCCGCCGCCGTCTACCTCGAAGGTGGTCAGGCGCTGGTAGCCCAGGTTGATGTACTCCTCCGCCTTGAACTCGGCCTCGGGCGCGGCCTGTCCCGTCGTGCGCAGGTAGTCCAGCACCAGCACATTGGGGTAAGTCGTCGAGGAGGTCTGCTCGAAGCAGCCGGAGGGCATTCGCAGCATGCTGTCCAGCCCTTCCACCACCTGACTCAGGATACCAGGGTAGATTTTGACCGTCAGCGACTGCGTGCCTGCGATAGCGTCCGACGGAATGATAGTCTCGTAATGCGCGGGCAGGTCGCTTCCCAGCCGGTCCGACTGGGTGAAGCGAATCTCTTTGCCATTTGGGAAGACGCGCACCTGCTTCTGAATGGCGTCCGACATCTGGCTGCCCAGTGCTGTCACCTTGAAGGGCTGCGACCCGAACTCCGTGGCCCGGACGCGGAAGTAAACCACGCTGATCTCGTTGCCCTCGATGGTGATGCTCTTCTCCGCCTCGTCCAGCAGCTCGAACCAGGGCATCTCCTCGACCTGGAGGCGTACCGTCTGCGCTTCCGGGAGGTAATTGAAGACACCCACCGGGACAGAGACCTCGTCGCCCACGGTCAGGGCCAGCGGCAGGTCCAGGTCGATGAAGAAGTCCTGGAAGACACGCAGGCTTCCCGTCGCGCTGCCAAGTCGCCCATCCTGGGTGGAGGCGAGCGCGCTCATGCGCCACGTTGTGATGCTGTCCGCGACCGGCACCTCCACCTGCAAGGCACCGCTCTCATCCGTAACCGCCTCCGGTAGCCAGAGCATCGTTTCCGGGAAGTACTGGCGCAGGCGCGGGGGCTCGGCAGCGGTGGTGGACGTGGCGGTCGTGCCATCCGCCTCCGTCTTGTCCTGCGGGGCCGCGCCTTCGGGCATGGCCTCCGCCGCCATTGGCGGCATCGGCCCTCCCGCCACGTCCATCATCATTTCTTGTTCCATCAACACGGGCTCTTGCATCCCTAGAGCC
>JACCSL010000984.1 GCA_013812995.1 Ardenticatenales bacterium
CTGCTGCTCTACCCGCTGGAGGCGGAGCCGCACACGGTGCTCACGGTGCGGAGCGCGGCGCTGCGCACCCATGCCGGGCAAATCTCGCTGCCGGGCGGGCGCATCGACCCCGGCGAGGATGCCATCCAGTGCGCGGTGCGCGAGGCGTGGGAGGAGCTTGGGATCATTCCCGAGGAACTCGATATTCTCGGCGTGCTCTCGGAACTGTATATCCCGCCCAGCAACTACTGCCTGACCCCGGTCGTCGCCGCGACGCACCGCCGCCCCGACTTCCGCCCGCACACCGACGAGGTAGCGGACCTGCTTGAGGTGCCAGTGGCGCTCTTCACGGACCCGCAAAACTGGCTGATGGAGAATCGGATGATCGAGGGGGTGGCGCGGCGCATTCCCTACTTCGAGGTTGGGGCGCACAAGGTCTGGGGGGCCACCGCTATGATTCTAGCCGAGGCGATGGCGATATGGCGGGAGATCCATGACGGAGTCTAGCTTTGACCGTGCGGCGCTGAAACGCTCGCTCCAACGCTCGTTCGTGGTGGGGAACTGGCGCGTGGCCCTGTTTCTTGCGCTGGCGCTGCTGGGCGTGGCCCTGGTGGGCGGTGCGCTGGTGAGCCTGGTGCATCCGGCAATGGCCGTGGCGCTGCCGCTGGCGCTGGGCGCGGCCCTGCTGATGCTGCGCACCCCGCAATGGGGACTCTACGCGACCGTTGCGGTGGCGGTACTGCTACCCTTCGCGGCGCTGCCCGTGAGCATCGGCTTCAAGCCCACCTTTCTGGATGTGGCCCTGGGAGCGACCTTCTTTGTCTGGTTCATGTCGCTGCTGGCCGGGCGCGTGAGGCGGCTGCGCGTGGCGGGGATCAGTCCCCTGGTAATTACCTTCATGGTCATCGCCTTTGCGGCGTTCATCGCGGGCCTGGATCATGGCACACTCGACAAGCAGACGCTGCGCCGCTTCGCCGAGCTTCTCTTGGCGCTGGCGCTGTTTTTCGTGGTCGTGGACCATGTGCGCACGCCGCGCCAACTCGAAGGATTGGCCGCCGTCATCATACTGTGCGGCTTTTTGAGCGCCCTCATTGGGGTGCTGCTCTACTTCCTCCCTCACGATTTCTCGAACGGGCTACTCAACCGTCTGACTCTCTTCGATTATCCCAGCGGCTTCGTGCTACGCTTCATCCTGGATGACCCGACGAACAACCAGCGGGCTATTTCCACGAGTGTGGACCCCAACGTGTTTGGCGGGATGATGATTTTGATGACCGCGTTCGCCGCCCCGCAGATTGCCGCGCCGCGCCCGCTCTTCCCGCGCTGGCTCGGCGTTGGCATGGTGGGCACGATGGTGCTGGCGCTGGCCCTCACCTTCTCGCGTGGCTCCATGCTGGGGCTGCTCGTGGCGCTGACGCCGCTCATGCTGCTGCGCTACCGTCGCCTGATTCCGTGGGTACTGCTGGGCGGGCTCGCGCTGCTGGCGCTGCCCCAGGCGCAGGACTACATCGCCCACTTCATCGCCGGGCTGCGCGGGGAGGACCTTGCCACGCAGATGCGCTTTGGCGAGTACAAGGACGCACTGCGCCTCATCCAACGCTATCCCTACCTGGGCGTAGGGTTCTCCTCGCCACCGGACATCGATCTGTACCTGGGTGTCTCCAGCGTCTACCTGCTCATCGCCGAGCAGATGGGGCTCATTGGCCTTGCGGCCTATTTGCTGCTCAACCTGGCCTTCTTCGCCAGCGCGGGGCGCGCTATTCGCCGCCTGGGGCGCCAGCAGCCCTCGCGCGCTGAGCCGCTGCTCCTGGGGCTAGTCAGTGCCCTGCTCGGCACCGTCTTCGCGGGCATCTTCGACCACCACTTTTTCGACACGGCCTTTCCGCACTTCGCGACGCTCTATTGGCTCATGATGGGGCTCGCGCTCGCCGCTGCCCACATCGCCACCGAGACGCAGGCAGAGGAAAGCGAGACCGACGCTCCCTCCATCAACCCGCTGCCGCTGATCCTGGATGGAGCAGCAGTCCGATGACAGGGCAATGGCGGATTGCTTTCCCCTTCTCGCCCTGTTAGAATCCACACGAACTCTTGTCGCTTGAACCCTTACGGGAGGGACCTTATATGAACCTGGAACATGAAGAACTCAAGCGCGTCGATATCTTCCGCGCGAGCGGGCGTATCGACAGCAGCAATGCCCAGCAGTTTGAAGACGCCCTGACGGAGAAAATCAAAAAGGATGGGCGCGGCAATCTGGTGGTGAACCTGAAAGATGTGGAGTATATGTCGAGTGCGGCTATCCGCGCACTCATCGCCGCGCTCAAAGAGACGCGCGGCAAGATGCTGGGCGCGGGGAATGTGGTACTGGTCGAGGTACCGCCCCACATCCGCGAGGTCTTTGATCTGGCGGCCATCACCTCGCTCTTCACCTTCTATGATACCGAGGCCCAGGCCGTCGGCTCCTTTTAGGCAGCTGACAGCGCGGAGGGGCAATGGAACGTCTGGTGCTGGAACAGGGAACTATGGTGGAGCTGCGCGCCATTGCCGCCTTCGTCGATCAATGCTGTGCCCCCTGGGTCGTTGATAGCCGTACGCTCTACCATCTCAAGCTGGCCGTGGACGAGGCGTGCAGCAATATCTTCGAGCACGCCTATGCCGGCCAGCCAGGGCGGCTGGAGATAGAAATCGAGAGGTCCGAGGCGTGGCTGACGCTGCGCCTCCGTGATTGGGGCCAACCCTTCGATCCCGACGATCTGGAGGAACCAGACGCCTCGCTTCCGCTGGAGCAGCGCCGCGTGGGGGGATTGGGTGTTCACCTGATCCGGCAGGTGATGGACCGGGTGTTGTATCGCTTTGATACAACATTGGGAAATTGCCTCACCCTTCAAAAAAAGCTCTGAATTCTTCCTGAATTTTATGTACACATGGCGTGCCCTGCTCTACCGCCTGCTGGTCATAGCGGCTGGCTGGGGCTGGCTTCTCTGGACCTTCCTTCATCCTCACGACTCTCTTTCCTGGGAGACCGTGGGGATTTTTGTAGTTCTCTCCTGGCTGGTGAAGCGCGCCGGGTTCCGTATTATAGCCGAGGTGACCCATAGCCTGGTCAATGTGGTCGATGTGGGAGCCCTGCTGCTGCTTGGCCCGCTGGGCGGGGCCATCGTGGGTAGCCTCAGCAGCATGTTGCACCTTCAGTTTTCGCTGCTGCGGCGCGGCAGCTGGCGGGGCCACGAGTTCTTCGACCTGCCGCTCTTCGATGGGGCAGTCAAGATGATTCTGGCTCTGGCGGGGGGAACCTTCTATCTGCAAGCCGGGGGCATCCTGGCCCCTACGATGCTCTCTGTTGACATGCTCCTGCCCCTGACCATCCTGTACCTCTCCTGGTTCTCCCTGGACCATCTCCTGTGGAGCTGGCTCTTCCTGATTAGCGGCGGCGTGGAGAAGGCCAGGGAATTCATCGTGCGTATCTCGACGGTCTCGTTGGTGATCGAGCTCGCCCCCCTTCCCTTTTCCATCGCCTTCGCGGTGGCCTGGATGCTCTTCGATCCCCTGCTTCGCCTGCTGCTCCTGACCGCCACAGTCATCGTGGCACTGGTGGTGCGCGGCTTCGCCCTGGCCCTGCGCCGGGCGGAGGAGCGCGTCTCGACGGTGTCGCTGCTGAACAAATTTGGGCAGGCACTGGTACTCGCGCAACTGGACGAGCGGAAGCTGGCCGACCTGCTCTATGAGTACGCCGCCGCGCTGCTGCCCAATGCCCGCTTCGAGCTATTGCTGATGGAAGAAGGGGCAGACATGCCCTGCTGCGCCATCATGCCCAAAGCGGAGATGGTGAGCCGAGTCGAGACCCTCGTCCCGATGCTCCTGCCCCTGTTGCAGGAGCGTCCGCACGGTCGCCTGCTCTCCACTCTGGCGGAGGAGACACTCGTCCGGGAGATGCAGCGCGCCCAACACGAGCGACCCGTGCGAGGCGGTGCCTTGATCATGCCCCTGATGGCCAATGATGAGTTGCTCGGCATCTTCGTGGCCGAGAGCCTCATCCCCAACGCGCTGACGCTGGATGACGGCCGCTCCCTCTCGGTGCTTGCCACGCAGGCCGCCGTGGTGCTCCAGAACGCGCGCCAGTTCAACCGGGAGCAGCGCCATGTCCGCCAGCTTCAGGCCCTCGCGGAGGTCGGGCGGATGGTGGCCTCTGTCATCAAGCTGGACGACCTGCTCTGGCAGGTAGTGGACCTGCTACAGGACACCTTCGGCTACTATCATGTACAGATTTACCTCGTCGAGCCGGGAAGCGACGAGGTAAGCTACCGCTCAGGGAGTGGCGTGGCGGGGCGAGAACTTGCCCAGCGGAAGATGAGCCTACGGGTTGGTGAGGGAATTATCGGGTGGGTCGCTGAGCGTGGGGCACTGCTCCTCGTACGAGATGTGAGTCAGGATCCGCGCTACTTGCCCAATCGCTTCCGCCTGCTCTCGGACACCCGGAGCGAGGTGGCCCTTCCGCTTAAAATCGAGGAGCGAGTTCTGGGGGTGCTCGATGTGCAGAGCGACCAGGTCAATGGCCTGGACACCGAAGACCTGCTTACCTTGTCTACCCTGGCAGATCAGATTGCCATCGCTATCGAGGATGCGCGGCTGTATGTTGCCCAGCGTGAGGCCGCGTGGGTCACCACAGGACTTCTCCAGATTGCGGAGGTGCTGAATCCGCTCTTTGAACTCCCCGCCGTGCTGGACACCATCACCCGCATCGTGCCGCCATTGGTTGGCATGGATGCGGCGGCCATCTACCTCTGGCGCAGCGAGGATCAACTCTTCGAGGGCACAGCCTCTTATGGATTGGCCCTGGAGGCCGCCACGGCCCTGCGCAATCACCGCTTTGGCCCAGACTCCTTCGAGCTTCTCCAGGGTATCCGCGACCAGCAGTTGGTTCTCATTGACCGTGTGGAGCACTCCTCCCGGCTGCCCATTCTGCTCCGCGACTCCGTGACGCAGATGGGGCTCATCGCCGCGCCCCTCCAGGCGCAGGGAAGCCTCGTGGGCGTCATGCTGCTCACCGTGCGCCAGGGTTTGCCGCCGCTGAGCAACCGCCGCAAGACGCTGATCGCTGGCGTCGCGCAGCAGGCAGCGGTCGCCATCCAGGCGGCAACGCTCTATGCCGCGCAGCAGGAAGAGGCCGCTATCACAAGCGACCTGCTGCAAGTCGCCGAGATGGTCGCCAGCCGCTCAGAGCTCCAGGAAATCCTGGAACTGGTCACGCGGCTGACCGTCACGCTGGCGAGCGTCGAGCATTGTGTGGTCTATCTCTGGCACGAGGGCAAGCAGCTCTTGCTCCCTGCCGAAGCGCATGGCTTTCCACCACAG
>JACCSL010000989.1 GCA_013812995.1 Ardenticatenales bacterium
CCCTGCCCCCGGCTCTGCAAATACAGCGCATAGCCCCCGAAGCCGCCGAAAAAGATAACAGCCAGGCAGCCTATCGCCTGCTCCGCCATCTCGCCATTCATCATCATGAACAGTCCAACGAGAACGAACGCCATCATTCCCAGCACCATCAGGGCCATTTTCCATCTCGGCGGTCTAATCTCAAGTCGCTCCATGAATCTCTCCTGAAGGATAAGCTTGCTATAACGATAATAGAGCTTATATGAATCTACAACCGTGTAAACTTATAAGCAGAGCAAGCCGCCATGAGCTATAGATTGACACTTCCTGCCTGCTCGCTACAGTATCCCGCAAGATAGAAAAATTGCTCGGCGCAACTTTTTGAGGAACTCTCAAGATGCGAGGCCCCTTCGGCATAGCCTACTCCCCACTTAATACGATGGTCGAGTCGGAGGAAACGCACCAACCGCTCTGGCTGAAAGAGCTGCGCGACCTGGCGCGGGGCTTCTGCGGGGCACTCGTCGTCGCCCTGCCGTTGCTCTACACCCAGGAGATGTGGGAGCGGGTGCGCTTCCTGCCGACGTGGATGTTGCTCCTCGCCCTTCTTTTGACCTACTTTGCAAATATGGGCTACATTCTCTTCGAGGGCTACAAGCCGGAACCGGAGCGCCAGCGTGTCTGGCTAGATGCCCTTACCACTATGGGTATTGGCGTGCTGAGCAGTGGCATCACGCTGGCACTCATTGGGCGCTATGATTTTTCGATGCCATTTTACCTCACGGCAAAACTCATTCTGCTTGAGACCATTCCGACGAGTTTTGGGGCCAGCCTGGCAATCAACCAGTTGGGCGTTCGCACCCGTGGGAATGATCGCGCTAAGCAACCCGCCGATGATTTTTCGCCTGACCGCCGCAAGATGCTGGCAACCCTGCTCGGGGCGCTTCTGTTTTCCTTTAACATCGCGCCAACTGAGGAACCTTTCCTTATTACGATCTCTCTTAGCGGGTGGCATGTACTTGCGATTGTGCTCTTTTCTCTCTTTGTTTCCTACCTCATGGTCTTCTTCGCGGACTTCGTCGAGAAAGAGCAGAAGCAGGGCTTTCTTGGTCCGGTCTGGGCCGAAACAGGGGTCTCTTACCTCGCCTCCCTTGCGATCAGTGCGATCCTACTCTGGATATTTGGCTATCTTGACGGTGCTACCCCGGTTCATCTTGCAGTAGCGCACATCATCACGCTTGGCTACGCCACCACCTTGGGCGGCTCGGCGGGGAGACTCATCTTGTGAGTGATAAGCAACAGACATCCTGGCTGAGACGTCTTCTCACACCTTTCCAGAAAAGCACCCAAGAGGCGATGACGGAAGAGGGGGAACCAAAGGTAGTCGAGGCTCTACCCCCAACCCTGGTGGAATGGAGCGGCCATCTTCTGAGTGCCCTGCTCCTCTCTAGCCTCATGGGGTACGTCCTGTGGGGGGCTTTTCAGGAACCCGCGCCTATTGCCTTCGACTATCAGGTGGGCAGCGAGCAGCTCCGCGAGCATGGTGGGGGATGGGTACTGCCCATAGATATTCATAACCAGGGCGGAGAAGGGATTCTTGACCTGACTATCACGGCTGAGTTGCTAGATGACGAGGGGGAAGTCATTGATGAGGCCGAGATTTCCCTCCCGTTGCTTGGCCCGGACGAGACGGCGAGCGTCGAGGTTGGCTTTGACGAAGACCCCCGTCTGCATACCTTGAACTTCAATGTAGGGAGCTACACCCTACCCTGAGAAGGTCTTTTGATGATGGAAAACCTCGGTGATCGTCGGTTGAACATGGAGGCGCTGCGCCAGCGTCTGCGCCAGGTAGGTGCTCCCGTCCGCTCGACGCCGCCTCCATCGGTGCGCCAAAGTCCTGCCCCCGTGGATGGCTCTCTCAAAGAGAGTCTGGGGGGCGAGGAGATTGAGGGCTGCCATGTCATCACGGCAAGCTACGAGGCAGCGCACCACCACGCAGGCATTCCCCTCCAGAGCCTTTGGCAGAGCCAGGGCCAGGCCCTCGCCTGGCTCACGAGTGATCCCTCCCTGAACCACTTTGATTTTCGCGAAACGCTCTTCATCGATACGGAGACCAACGGACTGGCCGGGGGAGCCGGAACCTACGCCTTCCTCATCGGCGTCGCCTACTGGGCAGAGGGCAGCTTTCATGTCCAACAATTCTTCATGCGCCACCCGCGCGAGGAAGCGGTCGTGCTCGCCCGGCTCTCCCCATTGCTGGAGCGTTTCAGCAGCTTTGTCAGCTTCAATGGTAAATCCTTTGATCTCTCGGTGCTGGAGGCGCGCTACATTCTGACCCGCCAGCCGCGCGCCCTCAAGAAAAGACCCCATCTTGACCTGCTGCACCCCGCGCGCCGCCTCTGGAAGCTGCGCCTGCCCTCCTGCTCGCTTGGCTCTCTGGAACAGCGCATCCTGGGGGCCAGCCGCGACCAATCTGATGTGCCAGGCTACCTGATTCCCCAGCTCTACAATACTTTTCTGAGGGATGGGAATGCAGCACCACTACAGGGAGTCTTCTACCACAACCACCAGGATCTCCTGGCGCTCGCTGCTCTGGCCGTCTACATGGTTCGTCTCTGCACCGACCCCGAGCGCCACACGCCTCCTCACGGGCAGGACCACGTCGCGCTGGGGCGTCTCTACGACGACAACCAGCAATGGGAGCAGGCGGAGCGCTGTTATCGCCGCGCACTGACCATGCCCCTGCCGCAGAGTCTGCGCAGCGATTGTCTCTGTCGCCTCTCACTCCTGCTGAAGCGCGCCGCTCGCTGGGAGGAAGCTACCTCCCTCTGGCGCTCGCTGCTGGATACCGGGGTTTTGTATCCCTACATCGAACTGGCAAAATATCACGAGCATCAGAGCCGCGACCTTGCCGCCGCAGAACGCGCCGTGCTCGCGGCCCTTGACCTCTCCCTCACCCATGAGGAGGCTCTGGCGCTCACCCATCGGCTGGAACGCATCCGACAGAAGCAGCAGCGGCAGGTGGCCAATCCGCCATGCTAGGGGAGCAGCACCCACACCTGATCGCCCCGACGCTCTACCGGGTAGATACGCAGTCGGGGTCCACCCTCGCGCGGTTTGAGGCAAATGCCTGTTCGGAGATCGAAGCGATAGGCGTGTAGCGGGCAGATAACCATGCCCGGCCGCAGATCGCCCTGCGTTAAATCTGCGCTGGCGTGTGGACAGAGCGCACGGAAGGCATACAACTTGCCTCCCTCCATCGTGAGCGCGATGGGCTGACCCTCTAGTTGAACCAGGAACATCTGCCCTTCCTGAACCGCCTGCTTGCTGCCGACGTTGACCCACTGACCCATGTTGTGTCCCTCTATCGCTCCTCTGGCCCTCTGCGGAGAAAGTCCTATACTTTTTGGTGACAAATGTCATATCGGCTTATAGAGAGGAAAGTGACCATGATAACCGTCGTGTTAGCCGTCCTTTTCATCGCCCTTGCCCTCGTATCCATCTTCGTTACCTCTGAAGTAGACGACGAGATGTACCGAAAAAAGTAGGGAGAACATCCCTCGGATTGTGAAAAAAGGGACTTGCCCTATAGAAATGGCTGTGATATACTGCCGCCGTTTCCAGAGCCAGGCCCTGCCCTATATAGTAACATTCTGGAAAAACTTGCATAACCCCGTTGCATCGCTGCTGTAGGGTTTACTACGAGCGCCCGCTTTGACTCTTCTTAGCGAGCGCCGTTGTTTGCACGGGGAAATAACAAAGCGGCGAATACTTCGTGGCATAGCGGGTGTCATGTAGTTGAAAGGAGGACGTACTGCGGATGGGTCGACTACTCAATCCCAAAGTTCTAGGAGCGTTGTTCATTTTCGCGCTCGCCGTCTACATCAGTCGTACTTACGTATCGGTTCCCCTACCTAGCATTCAGCTTCCTGCCGAACCCATTCATCTTGGGCCCCTGACCCTCCCCAATACCTTCATAGCGACCCTGCTGACCGACATTACGGTTTTGCTGCTGGCTTTTGCCGCAACGCGCAAACTGTCGTTGGTGCCCAGCGGTCTTCAGAACATATTGGAGATGGCAATAGAGGGCTTCTACAACCTCACGGAAGATATTGCGGGCCACAACGCCGCGAAGTTCTTCCCCTGGGTTATGACGATCTTCCTGATGGTCCTGATCTCGAACTGGTGGGAGTTGGTGCCCGGCTTCGATGCTATCGGTTGGATGGAGAGCCACCCCGGCATGACTCACTATGAGACCCGTCAGGTGTTCCCTGGCCTGAAAACACTTGTCAATGAGGGGGCTTATACCCCAACAGGTGGTCACGGGGAGGAAGCAGCAGAAGGGGAGCATGAGGACGCCACGGAAACCGAAGCGGGCGAGCACACCGAAGAAGCAGCGGGCGAGCACGCAGCGGGCCTTCCGAAAAACGAGGCAGGCAATGAGGTGGCGGTGCTGGTTCCCTTCCTGCGCGCGGCAGCTACAGACCTGAACTTCACCCTGGCGCTCTCCCTCATCTCCATGTTCATGGTGCAGTATTATGGCGTGCAGGCCCTGGGGCTGGGATACTTCTCGAAGTTCCTCAACCTCAAGGGCGGCGTCATGGGCTTCTTCGTTGGAGTCATCGAGACGATTTCCGAGTTCGCGAAAGTTCTCTCGTTCTCCTTCCGACTCTTCGGTAACATCTTCGGAGGCCAGGTTCTGCTCTTTGTTATGGCCTACCTGGTTCCCTGGCTGCTACCAGTGCCCTTCTACGGGCTGGAACTCTTTGTGGGTTTCATTCAGGCATTCGTTTTTGCCATGCTGACGCTCGTCTTCTTCGCTGTCGCGGTCATTAGCCACGACGACCATCACTAAATTCTACCTAATACTTTATCCTACAGGAGGACTCTCTCAAATGGAGAACATTGGACTTGGTCTGACCAACCTGGGTGCTGGCATCGCAATCGGCTTTGCTGCCATTGGCGGTGGTGTCGGTGTCGGTTTGCTGGTGCAGGGTGCCCTGCAAGCGATGGGGCGCAACCCCGAGGCTGCCCCCGAGATTCGTACCAACATGATTCTGGGTATCGCCTTTGCCGAGGCCGTGGCCATCTATGGTCTGGTCGTCGCACTGATCCTTCTGTTCCTTGAAACAGGAGTTGTCTAAGCGTAGGCATCATCTTTCTGGAGTGATGTGGTTGCCCCACCTGGGGCAACCACCTTCCAAGCAGACTTGTGGGAAGGAGCTACCCCTTGGAGCAACTAGGCATCAACCTACCGTTTTTAGTCGCGCAGATCATCAACTTTCTGGTCATTATGACCCTTCTGCGCATGTTTCTGTACAAGCCCATGCTGAATATGCTGGAGACCCGACGCGAGCGCATCCGCGAGAGCCTGAGTGCGGCAGAGACCGCCAAGGCCGAGGCCGCGACCCGCAATCGGGAAAATGAAGAGATCATTGCCCAGGCCCGCCGTGAGGCCCAGGACATCATTCGCCAGGCGCAGGAAAACGCCAAGCGCCAGGAAGTCGATATCCTCGCGCAGGCTCGCCAGGAGGCAGATACCGTCCGGCAGCGTGCCGAGGGGGATATCGCCCAGGAGCGCCAGCAGGCAATGGCCTCCCTGCGGGACGAAGTGGCGCAGCTTTCGCTCGCCATCGCCCGCAAGACCATCGGTGCCTCGCTGGTGAACGAGCAGGCCCATAGCCGCATCGTTGAGGAAATCCTCGCAGGGGGTACGAAGTGAGTACCACGGCGAGAACCTACGCACAAGGGCTGGTTCAAGCAGCACTGGGCGGGTGGCTCGAGCAACTGACTGCGGTGCAGCGTAACCTGCGCCGCAGCTCAGACCTGGCAGCTCTGCTGAACGATCCTAACGCGCTCCCTACGGACCGTGAGAGCGCTATCGGCAGGCTCATACCTGCCAACACGACCACAGAAGTACGACGCTTTGTCGAGCTGCTTGTGCGTAGTGGCGATCTCCGGCTGCTGGATGACGTTATCCGCCAGGTTCGCACCATCGTTCCTTCCCTGGATGAGAGCTCCGATGTGGTGGTTACGAGTGCCCATGAACTCTCCGCCCAGGACCGAGAGCGGCTGGAAACTAACCTTCGCGCTCAACATGGCCCAGAGATTCGCATCCGCTACGAGGTAGACCCTGAGCTACTGGGTGGACTAAGAATACGTGCCGGGGACCAGATCACCGATCACTCTGTTGCGGCGCGCCTGGAGGCGCTCCGTGAGCGTCTCGTTGGATAATTAGTAGTCTAGAGGAGAGACCCAGATGGCAATGCGGGTTGAAGACATTACCGCGTTTCTGAAGCAGCAAATCGACCGCTTCGAAGCGCCTAAAATTGAAGCGGTCAATGTAGGCGAGGTACAGGAAGTCGGTGACGGCATCGCTCGTGCCTCTGGCCTCAACAATGTTATGGCTCAGGAGCTGGTCGAGTTCCCTCCGACGGCCAGTCACGAAGAGACGATCTATGGCGTGGCCTTTAACCTGGCTGCCGAAGAGGTCGGTATTATTCTCTTCAACAACGCCTCGTCCGTTGAAGAGGGCGACATCGTTCAGGGCACGGGCCGTATCATCTCCGTCCCTGTCGGCCAGGCCATGCTGGGCCGCGTTGTCAACGCTCTCGGTCAGCCCATCGATGGCAAGGGGCCGGTTGCAACCGATACCCTCCGCCCGGTCGAGATCATCGCGCCCAACGTCGCCATGCGCCAATCCGTCAGTGTGCCCCTGCAAACGGGCATCAAATCTATCGATGCGATGATTCCCATCGGTCGCGGACAGCGTGAGTTGATCATCGGCGACCGCCAGACAGGCAAAACGGCCATCGCGATTGATGCCATCATCAACCAGAAGGGGCAGGGTATTGTTTGTATCTATGTCGCCATCGGGCAGAAGCGTGCCCAGGTCGCACAGATCGTAAGTACCCTGGAGCGCTTTGGCGCACTGGACTACACCATCGTTGTCATGGCCTCCGCGTCGGACCCTGCCGCGCTCCAGTACATTGCGCCCTACTCTGGGACCGCGATGGGTGAGGAGGTCATGTACAATGGCCTCGTGGTCGATGGCAAGCCCGTGCGTGATGCGCTGATTATTTACGATGACCTGTCGAAGCACGCCTGGGCCTACCGCCAGGTGTCGCTCCTTCTGCGCCGCCCTCCCGGGCGCGAGGCCTATCCTGGGGACGTATTCTACCTGCACAGCCGTCTTCTGGAGCGCTCTGCGCGCTTGAACAACGATCTAGGCGGTGGCTCACTGACAGCCTTCCCCTTCATCGAGACATTGCTGGGCGACGTGTCCGCCTATGTTCCAACGAACGTGATCTCCATCACGGATGGTCAGATCTACCTCGAATCGGACCTCTTCTATGCCGGTATTCGCCCGGCGGTCAACACTGGTCTCTCGGTGTCTCGCGTGGGCGGCTCCGCGCAGACCAAAGCCATGCGCAAGGTAGCGGGCCAGCTTCGCCTTGACATGGCCCAGTTCCGTGAGTTGGCTGCCTTCGCGCAGTTCGGCTCCGACCTGGACCCCGCCACGCGCCGCCAGCTGGAGCGCGGTCAGCGGATGCAGGAAGTTCTCAAGCAGGGTCAGTACAGCCCGCTGACGATGGAGAAGGAAGTCATGATCCTCTTCGCGGGAACGCGCGGCTACCTGGACGATGTTCCGGTTGAGAACATCCGCGCCTGGGAGATGGAGTTCCATCGCTTCATGGATGCCAACCACCCGGAGATCGGGCAGGCCATTGCTGAGAAGCGCGACCTGACGGACGAAATCACCCAGGCTCTGACGGCGGCCATGCAGGCCTTCAAGCAGAGTTCGCCGCTTGGCTAGATGTGTAGGGGTAAGGGAGGAATGACGTGGCAAGCGCAAGAGATATCTTACGCCGTATCAAATCGGTAAAGAACATTGGTCAGGTAACCCGCGCCATGGAGGCAGTCTCTGCTTCCAAGATGCGTAAGGCGCAGGAACGTACCCTCGCCTCACGGGCCTACGCGGTCAAGGCGCGGGAGGTGCTCTCGTTCCTGGCGGCGCAGCCGGGTGCTGAGGGAGCCCATTCCCTGCTCCAGGAGCGGGAAAATGTGCGTCGGGTGGCTTTGATTCTTATTACACCAGACCGTGGTCTGGCCGGGGCCTTGATCTCCAATATATTGCGAGTGGCGATGCGCTTTATCCAGCAGAACCAGGATAAAGAGATCGTCGTCGTCACGGTAGGGAAAAAGGGTCGGGATTTCATGGTTCGCTATGGACCCCGACTCCTTGCCTCCTTCCCGAACCCCGGAGACAAGGTATCCTCTGCTGACGCAAGTGCGATCAGCCAGGTGGCGATGGATGGCTTTTTGGGGGGCGAGTTCGACGCGGTTTACCTTCTCTATGTTGAGTTCATCAGCATGCTTTCCCAACATCCGACCGTGCTACAGTTGTTGCCGCTTAAGCCCGAGATCGGGGGGACCGGGGGCCTCAGCGCGGAATATCTGATTGAGCCCAGCCCCGAGGCGGTTCTGGAATCTCTGCTTCCCACGTTGGTGGATATGCAGGTATACCAGGCGTTGCTGGAATCCCTCTCCTCTGAGCACTCGGCGCGGATGGTGGCCATGCGAGCCGCCACCGATAATGCCAAGCAGCTCGTGGAAGACCTGCGCCTCACCTACAATAAGGCTCGTCAGTCAGCAATTACGAGTGAGATTCTGGATATTGCGGGCGGTGCAGAGGCACTGGCTCAGACAATGGCCGAGTAATGTAAGCGGTAGAAGGAGATAAGATGGCAGGTGCTATTGGTAAGGTAAAGCAGGTCGTTGGGCCCGTGGTTGATATCGAATTCCCGCCCGAGGGAGTTCCTGAAATTTATAATGCGATTGAGATTCATAGACCGAATGGCACCATCCTTGTAGCAGAGGTGCAGCAGCAGTTGGGGGACAACTGGGTTCGCACTGTCGCGATGGACGCCACCGACGGGTTGCCCCGTGGCGTAGACGCGGTTGATACGGGCTCACCCATCACAGTACCTGTTGGGCGTGGCACGCTGGGTCGCCTCATGAACGTGCTGGGTCAACCCCTGGACGGTCGCGGTCCCATTGAGGC
>JACCSL010001047.1 GCA_013812995.1 Ardenticatenales bacterium
AGGGCCAGGGGCTGGCTAGCACCCCAGGGTGTCATGACCCAGATAACGTAGCCCTCGCAGGGCTTAGACAGTGGTCAGCACGGGCTTGTCGTAACAAGCCCACGAGGTTCACCCGTGGGTCGCTGACGGTGATTCAAACGTAAAACGTAAAACGTAAAACGTAAGAGGAGATACGTGATACACTTTACGCTTTACTGGGTGTTGGTTGGAAAAATGGTTACTCATTGCTGACTGTCTCTGGTGAAATTACCCGATAGATGCGTACCTCGGGGTTTTCGTAGACCAGGTCCCAGAGGCGTCCCCGCGCTGCTTCGAACTTTGCCATTCCCTCCGGTTGGGCATAGGCGCGCTCCAGGCCGCCGACCACGAAATACTCCACGCCATATTTGAGCATCATCTCGTGGGCGCGGTCGGCCTCGCTGGTGCTATAGATATTTTGAACATCGGTGATGCGCTGGTTGATCTCTGCCGGATTCGCGGCGGCGCGCTGCTGGCGTTGATGCCAGTCCCAGCCAATCACCGAGGGGTTCCCGGTCCACATGGCGAAACGATTGCCCCAGCCATAGAGGCGTGGGAAGGTGTTTATCTCAAGAATCGTTGGGGAGCCAGGGAGAGTCTCCTGCACCCAGCGAATTGCCTCCGCGTCCCAACGTAGCTCGATGATATGCTCCTTGTCATGGTACGTTGCCTTCTCCATGAAGGCCGCGCCATTCAGCGAGGGGCCAACGGCGCGGTCGAAGCGGTCATTGATCTTGGCATGGGTAGCAAAGATGGGATAGAGCATCGCGACGGCGAAGAGCGTGGTAAAACCGGTGCGCCAGATCGCGCGCCACTCGGGGAGCCAGCGGGGGAGGGACTCGGCCACGCGCGCCGCCCCGAGCGCCGCCGCGATGCCCCAGAGCACCCAGACCTGTAGGTAGAACTTGAAAACCGTGTTCATGCGGCCAATGTCGCCCTTCAACACCACTATTTCGACCGCCAGGGTCAGCCCCAGCCCGAGCATGATGAAAAAGAGCACCATCTGCCATAGCGGTTGAGGCTTTTCCCGGAAGAAGAGCAGCAGGGCGAAGGTCAGCAGCGAGAGCGTGAGCGAGGGGACCACCCAGCCCACGAGCAGCATCAGAATGGCCACGGACATGAGGAGGATGCCGCTCCAGTAAAGCGCCATCGTCGCCAGCGTGGGACGCATCGGGAAGCGGTAGAGCGCACCCGCGCGCGCCCGCCGCCCGAAGGTTCGCAGCCGCAAGCTCAGCAGCCGCACCACGCCATTGTGCCCGCGCCCGAAGAGCAGATCATTGATGAGGGCAAAGAAGATCGAGAAAAGGAAGAGGCCATGCACCACCAGGTACTCAGCCAGGCGCGTGCGCTGCCCTGACCACATCTCGACCGCGTTGTAGGCCGCGCCATAGGCACTGTGGAAGGGTTGAAAGAGCAGGCGACCCAGCAGCAGAATCAGAGCCCAACGCCACGCCACCGCGCCAAGAGCGCGCAGGGTAATCGACCCATCCCGTCGCCACTCGCGCAGCCCGAGCCCGGCGAAGGCAACGAGGGCATAGGTCGGAAAATCCCAGGTATTGATGGGCCAGAGTGCGCCGATCACCAACGCCATGAGCCCCAACCGCAGCCCCTCCGCCACCCGGCTCTCGCGTAACGGCGCGCGCAGGAAGGCCAGCGCGAGTCCAATGGCCAGCGCGGTGTAGGGCAGCGCCATCATGTGGGCGTGCAGGTCGGCATAGAGGAAGGTGAACCACGGAAACTCGTTGATCGTGTCCGGGATGGTGCGAGTGGCATTCCAGTAGGGCCACTCCATACGCCCCGGCAGCGTCTGCCCATGCAGCAGCACGCCGCGCAAGAGTCCATCCAGCGCCTTGACAAGCTTTTCCAGGCCGGGGAGCCCACTGCGGAAGGTCAGTGTGCTCAACTGGGGCAGCCCCTCTAGCAGCACCTTGAGCTCGCCAAGATTCCCGGCAATGGCAACCAGCACGGCGGCCAGGGTGGCAAAGGAGTAGGCAAAGGTGGAAGTCGATGTCTCGGACTCCGCATCGCCCCGGCGCAGCGGCACCAGCAGCGCCAGGGCCGCGCCCCACACCCCGGCGGCCAGCATCGCGAAGAGCGTCGGGATGATGAGATTGTACGCAATCTCGGTTAATATGCCCGTAAATTTGATCAGAACGCCAACAAGAACAAAGCCGAAGTAATAATAGTTGATGTATCCGCCCGCGAACCAGGGGTCCATCGGCGGGAAGTAGGCGCTCTTGATGACCGCGTTCAGGTAAGCCGTGTCCATCGGGCGCTCACCGCCCAGATCGGGGTGCCAGATATCGGGGTTGGCCCAGCGCACCAGCAGTACCAGCGTGAAGAAGAGCCAGAACACCCCCTCACTGATAAGGAAGCGCCGCCCCTCCTGCCGCCACCACTCACGGGGTAAAGCGCGCAATGGAATATCACGTTGCCGCGCCTCGACCCAGAGCAGCCCCACCGCGCCCAGACCGATGAGCCCCAGCGCCAGGGCGATGCCCCCAACGCTGAAGGTCACAAGGTGCAGGCTAGCCAGCAGCCAGACGAGCCATGCCACGAGCAGTAGCCCCAGCGGTTTGGCAAAGGTGTAGCCACGACCCGGCAGCCCCTTCGCGATGGTGAGCAGGTAGGGTAGCGCCAGGAGCCCCAGCAGTTCCAGCAGCAGGGCCCAGACCAGCAGCGGGAATCGGTTTTGGAACGAGCCGCGATCAAAGATCCGCGACCAGGAACCGCTCGTCTCGTAGACCTCCTGCTGTG
>JACCSL010001063.1 GCA_013812995.1 Ardenticatenales bacterium
GTCAATCAGCCGCGCACTTTTCGCTTTCCGCCTCAACCAGACTCCGCTCGAACCGCCTATGTGGTTGAAATGCTCTCGGAGAACGCGACGGGTGCAGGAAACAGCGTCACACGCGATGCGGCCGAGCGCTACTCCGGGCTGCTCAGCCTGGACGGCACTTCCCTATCGGGCGACCTGGCAATGGAGTGGGGCTATGACCTGACGCCGCAAGTGCTGAGCTTCCACATCGCGCGCGGCCTGGCGCGCTATGGGCTGACCCTGCTGCTGGCCCTGTCGCTCTGGACCCTGCCAGGACTCGCCCTGCTCTCATGGCTACGTGGTAGTGATGAGAACAGGTGGAGCCCGCAGCGGCTGCTGGGCACTGCCATCGTACTGAGTGGGGCGCTTCTGGTGATTCTGCCTCAGTTTACCCACCTGGTGGGGATTCGGCTGGGAAGTTGGTCTGTCTGGTTCCTGCTGCTCGCCAGCGGCGTATCGCTGCTCCTTGCACGCCGTCGCGGGCAGGGGCTGGGGCCGGTGCACTCTCCCGACGGGTCAACCGTGCTGTACGGGGTGCTTCTTCTGCTTCTGCTGGGCAGTCGGCTGCTGGCCCTGCACCCAGTCTCGGCCCCGCTCTGGGGCGACAGTGTGCATCATGCGCTCATCACGCAGCTCCTGTTGGACCGGGGCGGCATCTTTGAACATTATACGCCCTATCTCCCCCTCAACAGCTTCACCTACCATGCGGGCTTTCACCTGCTCAGCAGCTGGCTGGGGTGGTGCGTCCTGCCTGGCAGCGCGCCGCTGAGCGGCGAGGCAGCGGTGCTGCTCAATGGGCAACTACTGAGCACCTGGGCCATCGTCGCTGTTGCGCTGCTGGCCGAGGGGTTGGCGCAGCGCGCAGGCGAGGCAACTCCCGCGAGATGGGCGGGGGCCATTACCTTGCTGATCGCCGGGCTACTCAGCCCTATGCCCGCGTTTTATGTCAATTGGGGACGCTATACCCAGCTAGCCGGGCAACTCTTTTTGCCCCCTGCGCTGCTCTGGAGCCTCGCCGCGTGGACACCTAATGCACCCCGCCGCGCACTGCTGCCCCTCATCCTGATGGTGGCGGCGATGGCGCTCACCCACTACCGGGTAATGATGATGTACATGGTGGCGGTTCCCCTCCTCCTGCTGATTCTGCTCTGGGAGCAACGTCGCATCGGCTCGCCGGTGCGACGGGCGATGGTTGGGCGCATCGTCGCGAGCGGCGTGGCGACGGGGCTGCTCGTTCTGCCCTGGTACTGGAATCTGACACGCGGGCTGCTCGTGCGCTTTCTGGGGGACGTCGTCACAGCCCCCGCCAAGCCTCCCCAGGCCCTGGCTGAGGTCAATGTCTTCGGGAGCATCACGACCCATGTTCCGCTGTGGCTGCTCGTGCTAGCGGGGGCGGCCATGCTCTGGCTGGCACTGCGCCGCCAGGTGGCGGGGCCGCTGCTGGGCGCGTGGGTACTGGCGCTCTTCGTGTTGAGCAATCCATACACCTTCCTGCGCCTGCCCGGCACGGGGCTCATCAATAACTTTATGATCCAGATTGGCCTCTACATTCCACTCGGGGCGCTGGCGAGCCTGGGCATCGCTGATGCAGCGAGCTGGCTCTTGCCCCGGCTACGACTCCCCGCGCGCCCCATCGCTGGCATCGCGGCCCTGCTACTGCTCCTGCTGGGTGCACGCGGGGCCTGGGCGCAGAGCCAGCTGGTCAACGCGCAGGCGTTTTCCATTCTGACAGAGCAGGATCGCCCGGCAATGGAGTGGATCGTGCAAAATACCCCACTCGACGCACGCTTTCACGTCAATGGCTTCTTCGCCTTCAGCGACTCGGTCGTGGTCGGCGCGGATGGAGGGTGGTGGCTGTGGCTCAACACGCAGCGCGAGGCGACGGTGCCGCCCATCATCTATACCAACGAGATTGGCTTCGAGCCGGAATACCGGGCGGATGTGGAGGCGCGCTACCGTCGCCTGCTGGCCGCCCAGGGAACAACGGAGCAGTTGGCGGAAGCGTTGCGGCTGGAGGGAATTGATTATGTCTATATCGGGGCCAAACAGGGCCGTGCGGGGAGTCCCGCCCCGCTGGACCCCCTGGTACTCCACAGCAGCCCCGCGTTCGAGACGTTGTACAGCAATGATTTCGCCTGGCTGTTCCGGGTGCGCTGACGGGGGTTCTTAATTTACGCCGAGGCGCTC
>JACCSL010000540.1 GCA_013812995.1 Ardenticatenales bacterium
CGGCACTCTCCTCAAATACGGCAGAGAATGCCTGAGTACCACAGCCCATGAGCATCAGGAATAGCACAAAAAGCGCAACAAACTTACCTGTTTTAATCACCCTTTTCACAAAACACCCCCTCAATGCGCACCATCTAATACCACTTGTCCCTCCAGGCTAAGTATAGTAGGCTGGCAGAGCTGATACAAGGGATAATAACCATGATAAGCCGCCTTCAGACCCATCATGCACATCGCCATTGACGCCAGCCGCGCCACACGACCACACCCGACGGGGACGGAGAATTATGCTCGACAGATGATTGAGCAGCTAGTCCGTGTGGAGCGCGGCGTGCGCTGGACGCTCTTTTTCCGCGACGAGCCGGGGGAATGGCTGGCGAGCCTTCCCCATGTCGAGCGCATCGTTCTGCCGCGCGACCGACTGTGGACCTACACGGCACTGGCCCCGGCCCTGCTGGGCTTGCGCCCGGATGTGTTCTGGGAGCCCGCGCATGTTCTCCCCCCCACCGTGCCCCTCGCTGGTATTCCCTCGCTGGTGACCGTGCATGACCTGGGCTATGAGCATTTCCCCGAGGCACACACCCTCGCGCAACGTCTCTACCTACGCCTCACGACGCGCTACCATGCAAGGGCTGCCACGCACATCGCGGCGGACAGCGAGGCCACCCGCCGCGATCTCATTGAATTCTACGGTGCAACCCCCGAGAAAATCAGCGTGGTTCCGCTGGGCGTGGACCAGGCGCGGTTCTGCCCGGTCATGGACGCGGCCCGACTCGCGGAGGTTCGCGCGCACTACGCGACGGGCGAGCGATTTCTCTTGTATGTCGGCACGCTCCAGCCCCGCAAGAACGTTCATCGTCTGGTGCGCGCCTTCGCTCCCATCGCTGCCGAGTTCCCGGAGATACGCCTGGTGCTGGCAGGGGGGCAGGGCTGGCTGGCCGATGATCTACAGGCAACGATCGACATGCTAGGCATCACCGCGCAGGTGGCCCGGCCCGGCTATGTCGCAGACGAAGATCTTCCCGCGCTGCTCTCCGCTGCCGAGGCGCTGCTGCTGCCCTCGCTCTTCGAGGGATTTGGGCTGCCGGTGCTGGAGGCGATGGCGTGCGGCACACCGGTTCTCACCAGCGCCACCTCCTCGCTACCCGAGGTCGCGGGCAACACGGCTCTCCTCGTCAACCCGATGAGCGAGACGCAGATTACGGATGCCATGCGACTGCTTCTCACGCAACCCGCGCTCCGCCTGGCCCTCCGCGAACGGGGACTGGCTCGCGCCGCGACTTTTACTTGGGAAAGAAGCGCTGCCGCCATATTCGAGTTGTTGAGGGAGTTGAACGGAAAGGCAAAAGGCAAAAGGCAAAAGGCAAAGGGCAAAAGTAACGGCGGGAGCGAAATCGACTCTATTGTTATCCTCAATCTGCCCATCCACAGCCTGACATGGGAGGAGACCATGAAGCAGATTGCCCAGATGATAGAGCAGGGTGAGCCGCACCAGTTGGTCACCGTCAACCCTGAGTTTCTGATGCGGGCCACGCAGGAGAGCGACTTTATGGATGTGCTACGCCGCGCCGATCTCGTGCTCCCCGATGGCGTGGGACTGCTCATGGCGGCGCGCTGGCAGGGACAGTGCTTCGCGGATCGTATCACGGGCTCCGACCTGACGCCCAGACTGGCAGACGAAGCAGCAGAGCGTGGCTGGCGGCTATACCTGCTGGGGGCAGCCCCCGGTGTGGCAGAGAAAGCGGCTCAGCGGTTGCGCGCCCTGCATCCCACGTTGGAAATCATCGCTGATGGCAGCGACCCTGCGCTGAACGGCCCGCCCGAGCTGATCGCCCGTATCCGCGAGGCCGCGCCGGAGCTGCTGCTCGTGGCCTACGGCGCACCCAAGCAAGATATCTGGATCGATCAGTTTGGCAGGCAAACAGAAGTGCCCGTGCAGATTGGCATCGGGGGCTCGTTGGATTTTATCGCGGGTGTGGTACCGCGCGCGCCTGTGGCCTGGCAGCGCGTGGGCCTGGAGTGGCTCTGGCGACTCAAAGAAGAGCCCTGGCGCTGGCGGCGCATGACGGCGCTCCCCCGCTTCGTGCTGGCAGCGGGTTGGGAGGCCCTCGCAAAGCGATGAGTTCCCCTTTTTGCCATAACGTTCTCGTGGTAGGCGATTTGATTCTGGATGAGTACCTGATTGGCCGCGCCACCCGCCTATCCCGTGAGGCAGCGGTGCCCGTTCTGGAGCGCACGCGCCGACATCTGCTGCTGGGGGGGGCAGCCAATCCCGCCGCAGGTATTGTTGCGCTGGGTGGAACCGCGACCCTCGCCGGTGTGGTGGGTGAGGATGAAGGAGCCACCTTTCTGGGCCGCCTGCTCGATGAGCGCGGTGTGGCCGCGACGGGAATCGTGGTAGATGCCTCGCGCCCCACGACGACCAAAACACGGATCGTGGCTGAGGGTGGCTTTGTCTATGGGCAGCACCTCGCCCGCATCGACCATCTGGAGCGCCGCGCGCTTGACCCCGAAATCGAGTCGCACCTGGTTGAACAATTGCGGGTTTTAGCTCCCGCACATCAGCTTTTGCTCGTCAGCGACTATAAAAATGGGGTGGTGACGCCCACGCTCATTGCTAGCCTGCATCAGCTCCGTGAGGCAAGTGCGATTCCTTTGGTGGTTGACTCGCAGGGCGACCTGGAGCGCTTCCAGGGGTTTGACCTGGTAAAGTGTAATCGGGCCGAAGCCGAAACTTTTCTGGGAACAGAAATTCCCTCCGGGGATCGAGAGGCACGACACGCGGCTCTAGCACTGTTGTATGATCGTGTCCTGGCCCATGCCGTTGTCGTCACGCTGGGGGGCGAGGGCATGGCCTGGGTTAGTCGCGAGGGCTATGGGGAAAGCAAGGCCCCCCGCGCGGAGGTCTTCGATGTGACGGGGGCAGGTGATACAGTAATAGCCGTCCTGGCGCTAGCCCATGCCGCAGGGCTGTCGCTAGAACAGGGCTGTATCCTCGCCTCCAGAGCTGCCTCCCTGACGGTACGGATGATGGGCAACCACACCCCGACCTGGGAGGAAGTCGAAAAATTTTTCAACTTACCCCCCTCTTCCGATACAATACCGCTATGAGAAAAGCTGGTTTGATTCTTGCAGAGCCAGAGAGTATCCAGGCAGCGCGCGCCCGCATCCGCGAGAAGGGCGCGCGTCTCGCTTTTACAAATGGAGTCTTTGATCTCCTCCATGTGGGCCACCTGCGCTACCTCCAGGCCGCCGCCGCGCTGGCAGATGTGCTCTGGGTGGGGCTCAACAGTGATGAGAGCGTTCGGCACCTCAAGGGGGAACAGCGTCCTCTCGTGCCCTGGGCTGAGCGGGCCGAGTTACTGGCCGCGCTTCAACCCGTCGAGGCGGTTCTCTTCTTCAATGAGTGGACCGCCGATGACATTATCCGCCTCGTGCAGCCCGATCTTTATGTCAAAGGCGGCGACTACACAGTGGAAACACTACCCGAGGCACCAACCGCCCACTCGATTGGGGCAGAGGTCAAGATTCTGCCCTTTGTGGAGGGCCACGCCACCACTCAGCTCATTGAGTTAATTTTGAATCGGTATAGTTCCCATGAGCAACGCCCACGCCGCTGATCCTACAACATCCTCCCCCTCCCCTGTCGAAGAGAGTGCCTCACGCAGTGGTATTGCGCGTGCAGCGGGGCTCATCGGTCTTGGAAATATTGCCAGTCGAGTCCTGGGTCTGGTACGCGAGATGGTCATTGCGACCCAATTTGGCACTGGTCCGCTAACCGCAGCCTTCACGATTGCCTCGCAGGTGCCCACCACGATTTATGACCTGCTGATTGGCGGGCTACTTTCCTCGGCCCTGGTTCCTGTCTTTAGTGAGTACGCGACGCGGCAGGATAATAACACCTCGCTTTGGCGGCTGGCCAGCATCGTGCTCTCGCTGACAACGCTGCTGCTCTCGCTGCTGACCGCCATCATTCTCATCTTTGCCCCGCAGGTGACAGTGCTCTTTGCCAGCGGGTTCGACCCGGAACTGCGCGCGGCCACCACGCTGCTCCTCCGGCTCATCGCCCCCTCGATTCTCTTCTTTGGGTTGAGCGGGGTACTCACAGGGCTTCTGTATGCCCTCAAGCGATTCGCCTTCGTGGCCTTCGCGCCCGCCATCTTCAACCTTGGCATCATCACCGGTGCGCTCGTTCTCAGCCGCGCCTTTGAGGGCAATGCACGCATCATCGGGCTGGCACTGGGGCTCTTCCTGGGCAGCGTGCTCCAACTTCTCCTGCTGCTGCCCGATCTGCGTATGGTCCAGTTGCGCCGCCAGTTGGGCGCGTTCTGGGAGGAGCCGGGACTGCGCCGCATCCTCACGCTCTATGTTCCGATTGCGCTCTCGGTGGTGATCGCCAACATCGGGGTCATCGTTGACCGTAACCTGGCGAGCAACACGGGGGTTCCGCAGACGATTCCCTGGATGCGCAATGCCACCACGCTGATTCAGTTTCCTCTGGGCCTAGTGGCCGCCGCCATTTCCCTCGCGATTCTGCCAAGTCTCTCCCGCCTCGCGGCAACAGAGGATTGGCCCGGCTATCGGCGCACGCTTCAGATGGGGCTGCGCATGGTCCTGGTGCTCATCATTCCCGCTACCATCGGACTCTTCGTTCTGGCCGAGCCCATCGTGCGCCTCCTGTTCGAGAGAGGAGCTTTTCTTCCCGAAGATACCTACTGGACCGCTCTGGCACTACGCTTCTATCTGCTCGGCCTCATCTTCGCCGCGATTGACCAGCTCCTCATTATTGCGTTCTACTCGCGTCAGGATACCTGGACACCCGCGCTGGTGGGCATCTTTACCGTAGGAGTTTATCTCGTGGTGGCGCTTCCGCTCGTCGGGCCCTTCAAGATGCTGGGGCTGGTTCTAGCGAATTCGGTACAGCACTTTGCTCATGCAGTCGTCATGCTCTACTTGCTCCAGCGCCGCCTGGGAGGACTGACCGGCGGCGGGATGCGCCGCATGGTACCGTGCACCCTGCTGGCGGCGCTGGGGATGGGCGTGATGGTCTGGGCCACCTCGTTCATAGGCGCTCCCCTCCTCCCCGCGACTCTGGTCGGTCAGGTGGCGGCAGTGGTGCTCCCCGGTATCGTTGGCCTGGGCAGCTACGCGCTCCTCACAACGATCCTTCGCATTGAAGAGGCGCAGGAGATCGCACGGTTGCTGCTACGAAGAGCACGGTAAGGACGCAAAATCCCACCTGGACAACTTTCAAATAAAAAGCCCCCGGCAGCAGGTGCCGGGGGCTTTTGAATCTTTGGGGCTGGTTTAGGGCAACCAGTTCCAGGGGTTCTGGCGAGAGCCATTCCGCAGAACCTCGAAGTGGAGGTGCGGTCCGGTCGAGCGGCCAGTGGAGCCAATCCTACCAATGAGTTGCCCCTTGTTCACGTAATTACCAACATTCACCACATAGGACGAGAAGTGAGCGTAGCGGGTTCGCAGGCCGTTGCCGTGATCAATCACGACCGTCCAGCCGTAGCCCGTGTTGTCCCACCCGGCGACGACAACGCGACCACCGTCGGAGGCGACCACGGGCGTCCCCATCGATGTTGCGATGTCGAGCGCCATGTGATAGCGGCTGGGGTTCTGAGTGATACGACCCGTGACAGGCCAGCGGCAGCAGCCCGTGCTACCCACGTAACCCGTGGATGTACTGGATGAGCGCGTCGTCGCAGGACTTGTGGTAGCCGGGCGTGTGGTCGGAGCAGCGGCGCGCGGCGCGGGCGCGGGGGCGGGCGTAACCACAACGACAGGCTGGGGCGGGTCGTAGGGCATCACACCGCCCGGAACCATGACCTGCTGCCCGATGATGAGAGGCTTCTCAGCGTCACCCCCCAACTTATTACCAGGGTAGGTGGTAATGACGGCTACATCTACCTTATACTTGCCTGCAAGCCCGGCCACCGTGTCGCTCTCGCTGACCGTATGCAACACACCATCTACCGGGGGAATCACAAGGGTCTGGCCGATTCGCAGAAGGTCCGGATTTTCCTTGACTTCCGTGTTGGCCCAGACAATAGTACTCGGTTGAAGGCCAAAGTACGTTCCAATAATAGAAGGGTTGTCCCCTTCCTTGACCTTGTAGGTAATGGGTTCGAAGCGTACGGCAGCCGGTCGCTCCGGGATGATCGTCTGCGGCAATGCACCCCAGCGGAGATAGGCAGCCTCACTCTCACTATTGGTAGTATCCCAAAGAGTGCTGGCCGTCGTCTCCGCGTAGTAGGTAGGTTGCGGTTGAAGATAGACAGAAAAATCGATGCCGTGGGTGGTGCCTATCGTAAAGGTCAAAACCAGTACGACAATATGGGCAGCATACCGGGCCAGGAAGGTAATATCATGGAGTTTCGCGTTCGTTAAGCGGAGAAGAGCACGCCAACGTCGGGGTGTAAGTGGTTTTGAACGACGTCGCTCCGCGCGATTTGCCCGTCCTTGAGGACGAGGCGTCTCAGGAACCATCCAGCGAGGGGGGCGGTTCTGTCGCAGCGATGGACCAACCCAATATTCGGCCATATGTTCTCCATATAGAGATATCTCAGTTTGGCGCAACAGCAGGGGGGATAGCGCCTGCATAACGATAGGCAACAACATAGAACTGAGATAGAATGGAACAGCTAACTGTTGACCCTTCAACGACTCCTGGGTAACGCGCTGATTATACAGCAACGAAAACAAAAATCAAGCGCCCTCACGAGTTCCCCACCTGAACGCCCCCCCCTGCGTAGGGAAATTGTAGGGTAACGTCTTGTTTCCGTTGCCCTCTCCCACAAGATGCAGGATTGAGCAGCCCTCTTTATACCACATCTAGTGTCTGATGTCTATACCCTCGCAAAAATTGATTATCAAAAGCAAAGAGCCGCCCACCCGGTGGGGCGAAGCGGCTCTTTAGAAACAGCGTGCAGAGGCTGTAGGTCGCTAGATAGCATCCACATTCAAGGTGGAAAGGAACTCCTCGTTGGTGCGCGTGCGCTGGAGGCGCGTGAGCATGGCCTCGTACCCTTCCTGGCTGCCCAACGCGCTAACCATACGGCGCAGGGTCCAGGATTTTTGGAGCGTATCGGGGTCCAGGAGGAAGTCATCGCGGCGTGTGCTAGAGCGCTCGACCTCAAAGGCAGGGTAGATGCGGCGCTCGGCGAGACGGCGCTGGAGGTGAAGTTCCATATTGCCGGTTCCCTTGAACTCTTCATATACCATATCGTCGGCTCGGCTTCCCGTGTCTACCAGAGCCGTGGCGATGATGGTCAGGCTACCCCCATCCTCCACGTTGCGGGCCGCCCCGAAAAAGCGTTTCGGGGGATAGAGCGCGGCGGGGTCGATACCACCTGAGAGGGTGCGCCCGCTCTGCGGGACCGTCAGGTTGTAGGCTCGCGCGAGGCGCGTGATGGAGTCCAGCAGAATCACCACATCGCGCCCGGCCTCAACGAGCCGCTTCGCTCGCTCCAGGGCCATCTCTGCGACCTGCACATGGTCCTGCACGGGATCATCAAAGGTACTCGCCATCACCTCTGCCTCTACCGAGCGGTCCATGTCCGTCACTTCCTCGGGGCGCTCCCCAATGAGGACGATCATCATGTGTAGGTCGGTATAGTTTGCGGTCATCCCGTTGGCAATCTGCTTGAGGATAGTGGTCTTCCCTGCCTTGGGCGGGGAGACAATCATGCCACGCTGACCACGCCCAATGGGTGCAATAATATCAATGAGGCGGGTTGCCAGGACGTTGGGGGAACTGGCGAGGTGGATCTGCTCGCGAGGGAAGATAGGGGTCAGATGCTCAAAGTGGGGTCGCTTCTTGGCGGTTTCCGGGTCCATCCCGTTGACAGCCTCGACGCGGATCAGCCCGAAATATTTTTCATTCTCTTTAGGCTGCCGCACCTGCCCAATCACCAGGTCGCCTGTTCGCAGACCAAAGCGGCGAATCTGGGATTGTGAGACGTAGACATCATCAGGGCTGGGGAGAAGGTGATCGGTGCGTAAGAAACCAATCCCATCCTGCACGATCTCCAGCACGCCCCCGCCGAAAATATGCCCCTGTTTTTCCGCCTTGCCCCGCAAGAGGCGGAAGATCAGATCGTGCTTTTTCAGTCGGCTGTAGCCAGAGAGGTCGAGTTCGCGAGCCACGTCTTGTAGCTCATTGAGGGTCATTTGTTCGAGTTGTGCCATGTCCATTGGAGGCTCCGTGGGGGTAATAGATAAGCGGGTAGCAGGGCATTACGTCGGGGCTAGTTTTTCTAATAGAGTCCAGGCCATCATGCACCAGAAGAAAAGGGTGCAGCGCCCTGTAAGTTTGTTATAGGGAATCGGTAGGGTGATAGTGTGGCAAATAATGGTGAAATTTGGCGGAAGCGAGGGAACGGAAGAAGGAAAGTCGAGACGTACTGAAGCCAATTATAGAAAAAGAGAGAGGGAAGTCAAGAGTTTCCCACTCGTAATCCAAAAAATCTATCGACAAGCGGGCAGGTTACTGTTTGGCGAGCAACTGTTCGACCCCTGCGACGAGATGGGGCAGTACGGTGGCCGCCGGACCGCTCAGGTAGGCATCCACATGGCGCGTCAGGGGGGTGCGGTCAGGGTTGATCTCGATGAGATGCGCCCCCGTCTCCCGCGCGTAGTGGGGCAGACTGGCGGCAGGCTGAACCAGCCCGCTCGTTCCCACCACGAGCATCACATGGCACTCCTGAGATGCCTGCAAGGCCCGCTCCAGAACATCGACGGGCAGCAGTTCGCCGAACCAGATCACATCGGGGCGCGCCAGGGAGCCACACTGGGGGCAAACTGGGGGCTCTTCTACCTCCCAGGGTCGCTCAATGGGCATGGGGTGACCCTGATCAAAGCATCTGTGGCGCAGAATATTGCCGTGGAGTTCCAGAACCTCTCGGCTGCCCGCCCGCTGGTGCAGGCCATCCACGTTCTGAGTAATAAGGGAAACAGGCTTCAACTCTCCCAGGCGCGCCAGGGCATGGTGGCCGGGGTTCGGGCTGACATCCCCAGCCTGGTTGGCACGGGCCGCATACCAGCGCCAGACCAGGCCAGGGTTGCGGCGAAAGCCTTCCGGGGAGGCAAGAACCTGGGGATCAAACTCTGCCCATAGTCCCTCCATAGCATCCCGGAAAGTGGGGATACCTGACTCCTTCGAGACGCCTGCCCCGGTTAGGACAGTGATGGTACGTGCCACGGCCAGCCATTGGACAACCTGTTCAACCTGATCCTCCATAACTTCTCCTACTCTGCTCTGCGGCCCAAAAGGCGCGCAAGGGGTGAACATCCGTCCCGTCCCTCGGTGGGGGGAATGGATGGCTCCGGAGGAACCGGGGAAGGGGTGGGCTCCGGGGCCGGTGGTTGGCCCTGCGCCATCACGAGGGCGCGAGTTGCCAGCAGGAGCCCCTTGCCCTGCATCATCTCATCCACATCCAACGAGCGTACGGCGGTCATCATAATCTCTTTGATGGTTGTTGGTTTCAGGGACGGATTCGCTGCCAGCATCAGCGCGGCAATGCCCGCCGCATGGGGGGCTGCCATGCTCGTCCCGTTCATGCTGGTGTAGTGCTCATTGACAGGACGGCCCAAGCTAGTGGCGGTAGCGCGCGCGGCTACAATGTCCTGACCCGGCAGCACGATGTCTGGCTTGCTGCGTCCATCCAGCGTGGGGCCACGGCTGCTGAAATCTGCGATGCGATAATCATCCGTCATGGCTCCAACGGTGATGGGGCGGCGAGCGCAGCCAGGCGAGCCCAGGGTGCCGCTTCCTGGTCCCTCGTTGCCTGCGGCGACGATGACCACCGCACCTGCACTCATTGCCATATCACAGACGGTACTCGTCGCATCGCTGCCATCGCAGTTGCCGCGTGTGCCAAGGCTAAGATTGATGATCTGGGCCCCCTGATCCACGGCCCACTCGACGCCTGCCATGACCATGCTCATACGCCCCGTGCCATCGCCGCGCAGGACCTTGGCCGCGAGCAGGGTGGCGCGCGGGGCTACCCCCCGGTACTGTCCACCGCTCGCCTCCCCGCTCCCCGCTGCAATGCTGGCAACGTGCGTGCCGTGACCATGCCTATCCCCCAACCCCTCGCCGGTGAAATCTTCCTGCGCCAGGAGACGGCCTGCAAAATCGGGGTGACCTGCGTCGATACCGGTGTCCACGATGCAGATTTTGACGCCCTCGCCCTCGTTGCCTGTCTGCCAGACCAGTGGTACCTCCGTCAGCGTGAGGCTGTGGTCGATCAGCGCGTAGACGGGCTCATCGTACCAGATCATCTCGACGCTGCTGGAATTGCTGAGGGCCAGAATCTCCAGCCGCGTGGCGCGCCCCGTGACGGTGGACATCATCTCGATACTCCGCTCCACGCGCAGCATCTCGCGATCCGTGCCCAGGATGAGCATCGTGTCCAGGTTGCGCCGGGGGTAGAGACGTACGATGATGGGAAATTCCTCGTCATCCTCGACGGAGCGGGGGCGCTCCTCCTCCGACTGCGTGCCGAAGGACATACTCAACTCTTCCAGCAGCAGCGGGTGAATCTTGGTGGGATCCATAGCTTTTCCTTAAACCGACATCATCTGGTCGGGTTCAATGTGAGTGACGGCGGGATGGGCCGCGAGGGCCAGCAGTGCCTCGCCTGTGGCGGTCAGGGCCAAGCCAGGCAACAGGCGATACTGATGGTGAATCGTCATGCCCTGATGGGCGCAATGCTCGGCCACAAGTGCTGCTTCGCTCGCCGTCCGAACGATCACACGGTAGCTTTGCTTGGGGTGCTGCACGAGGTCTTGGCGAAAACTCTCATCTATCGTTGCCATGATAGTCTTCCCTTCCTCTTCCTGGAGAAGCACAAAGTATTCCCGCACGGTCTCGCCCCGGAAAGCCACCTGCTGGCGCGCCTCCAGAACATCAAGGTGGCCAACAATCTCGGAGATGGCAAGGAATATCTCCTCAGGTCGCAGCTTGGGAAAAAGATGCTCGACAAGAGCCAGCACGCTCCTGGGGCGCTCCAGGAGCGCAGTATGGATCAACGCCGCGCGCTCCTCAATACCCTGAAGGCGGCGCATAATGAGCGGGCGCTGGTCCGTGAAGGGCTCGCCGTGACCAGGAAACACCTGCTGGATGGGCAACCCCGCCGTCCAACGGAGCATCTCCACATAGCGCGGAAGGGCACGCGGGCGGCGCTGCTCGCCGGGGGTCGGTGGTTCCAGAAGCGCGTTGCTGCTGACGTGGGGCAGAAGGTGGTCCGCCGCGATAAAAAGATTGTGCTCCGTCTGATGGAGGCCAACCTGGGTCATAGAGTGGCCGGGAAGCGCCACTACCTGCCAGACAGTTCCATCCCCCAGCGTCAGATACTCACCCGACTGGAGCCACCGGGTGACGGGTACCGCATCGCCGTAGCTACGCATATCTGCCATGCGGGACCGACTCAGCTCTGCGAGGTGGGGCGGCAGGCCGCTCGCCAACAGGGCTCGCCTGGTGAAGGTGTACTGCCGCTCCCACTCCTCTTCCAGGTCCAGGAGCATGGGGCGCGCGTGGGCAATGTCCGGCGCATAAAGCGTGGCATCCGGCGCGGCCTCGGCCAGGCGGCGGGCATTGCCATAGTGATCCACATGGGCATGGGTGATGAAAATGTGGCGCAGGTCGCGTGGGGTGAGATCCTGGGCCGCCAGACCCGCTATCAATGCCTCCCACGCCGCATCGGTGCGTGGCCCTGCATCCACCAGTGCTGGCTCCTCCCCAGGAAGGAGCCAGCTATTCACCGGGCCGATGAGAAATGGTGTTGGAAGTGCAATCGCAATGGGCAAATTCATGGCGGCATTATAGGTCCGAGGCGATGGTTTGGGGAAGCACACGCCTACGCGCTCTTGCCGTGGAGAAAGCAAGCAGCTACTCTTTGCACATGTTGGAGTGGAAGATTGTTGATGAGGTGGAACCTGCTCAGAGTGAGCCGCCCCCAGCAGCGAGATGGCGACGGTGGGGGTGGCTCTGGGTCGCTACGCTCCTCCTGGTGGCAGTAGGACATCTTCTATGGTTCTGGCTACAGGTGCAAGAGGGGCGTCTCCAGGCAGACATCGCTGATGCAGTATTACGGGAGGAGCGCGCACTTCGCGGCGACGTTGTGACGGAGAGGTGGTACACCCTCTCTGATCCCGATGCCCCTGCCGATTGGCAGGAGGGATACCACGTCAGCTTCGCCCACGCGTATGATGAGCTACCTATGCCCCAGATAATGGTGCTTGCCCTTGCAGATGATAGGGCGCTCGTCCAATTGACCTATGAGAGCGAAGTGCTGGACTGGCAGACACTCCGCGCGTACCGGCTTGTCGGGCAAGAATGGCGGCGCACGCCTGTGGACGGTTTTTTGCAGAAAAATCAACGCGCCATGATGGGGCAGGGGGAGCGCTTTCAAGTGGTAGCCTCCGAGGAGAACATTCAATTTCTAGAGAAACATCCAGAGTGGTGGCTGGACGTAGGCGCGCTACAGGAACACCTTCAGACCACCTGGCCGGTAAGCTGTGCGGAATGCTCCCTGTATCTGACCATCCACCCCCAGGAGTTCACACCCTTCACCCTTGCTCCCACAACTGCACCTGATCGCCTGCCACTCCTCATTCCCTCGCCCTGGCTCTTTCAACCCGACTGGGACTCGCCGTTACCGCCCGCCAACCAGTATCGCCTCGCGGTGGCGGCAGCGGTCGTAGCCGCCCATACCTACCCCAGGAATGCATCTGGGCAAGGGCGGCTGCCAGTGGGCGATGGTTTGGCGCTCTTGCGGATGCTCCAACAGGCCGAGGCACGTCAGTGGGCGCTGGATGAAAGCGAGCACCGCGCGGTGCGCAACGAGTGGCGTCTTGAGTTGAATGGTCAGTGGCCTACTCCCTTTGAAGGGCCCCTGCCTACAACGTTGGAGGATCCCCAACCTGAGGAACGCGAGCGGTGGCTGGCGGTCAACCTCCTGCTCGAAAAGCAGATGGCACTGGCTGGACCGGAAACCCCTGGGACGCTGGCCGCGATTCTATTGTCCTACGACCCTTCCCTCTTTCGGTGGGAGCGATTCTTTCAGGCTCTTATCGGGGGCTCAATGAGCGATCTGGAGAGCCTGTCGCGTGATTATGTTTTAACGATGGAACCTTGAGCCATGTTGGAATGGAAAGTTTTTAACGAGGAGCCGCTTCCAGAGGATCCGGAGGAAGTCCCGCCCCCATCCCGCTCGCCCTGGCTTCTACGTGTGCTGTTGATTGCCGGCTTACTCCTGGCCGGGTGGGGGCTGAGCCACTACCTGGGACAGCAAGACACCCGCCTCCGCGAGGATCTTGCCGAGGTCGTGATACAGGAGGAGCGCGCCCTGCGGGTGGCATCTGTCGATCAGGCCGCCAATCTCTCCGATCCCAGCGCGCCGCCGGACTGGCAGCTCCGCTACCAGGCAACGTTCAAGCAGCGTGAGGAGAGGCTTCCGCTTCCCCAGGTAGAGCAGGTTGAATTTAGCGGGAATGTTGCCCTCGTAACTCTCCGCCATGACACGGCAGACGGCAAATGGTTGAGCGTGCGAGCCTATCGGCTCATGCAGGGACAATGGCAGCGCACACCGGTTCCCGCCGACTTGTGGGGAAAGGCCAAACTCTATCGCTCGGCGCACTTTTCTGTGTGGATGAGTGATCGGGACGCCGCGCTGTTGCCGCCAGAAGAGTTGCTCCGTTTTCTGGAGCAATTTTATATTCATTTCTCCCTTCAATGGCCCGTGGAGCCGGGTGAACGGTCGCTGACCCTGCACCTGGAGCCGCACGACCTGGAACCCGTGCTGCACGCCTCCCAGGAGGCGCAAGCGCAGCCCCTTTTCCTGACAAGCCCCCTGACCGCCAATTATGACTATGGGCTCGCGGAGCCACCCTCCCGCAGCTACCACTATGAGATGGCATCTGCGGTGGCAGGTCACCTGGATATGTTTGCTGGCACCGAGGACTACCGAAATCCTGATGAGACGGCCCTTCGGGTCCGGCTGCGGGAGGCCCTGGTGCGCTTCATCCTGCTGACAGCAGAGGAGCAGAGTCGCTACCGTGAGGGTGTCCGCCACCAGCAGGAAGGCTTGCAACTGCCGGACGGCCAGCTTAGCATTCCCACAACGGTATTCCTGGCGGATTACCTGGTTGCCACGCAGGGCCCCGAGGCCCTCGCCACGTTGAGCCGTGCTCGACTGCGAAGTGTGGACCTGCGCGCGGCCATGATTCACGCCTTTGGCATTCCGCTGGAGGAAATGCTGGTGGAGATAAGGTTGTGGATGGAACGAAGCGCCAATGCCACATCCTCGCCCGCGAACGACGAGCGCGGCCGTGCAACGCTCCTTCGCGTCCTGGATGACGAGCCATTCGAGGCAATGTTGCTGTTGGAGGGTAGCGGGCAACTGGTGCGCTATCGCTCCAATGAGGTGGTACGCCTGCCCATCGCTCTATCCTGTTTGGGGATGGGTAGCCAACTCTCCTTCCGCTCGCTCAGCGAGCCCAGCCCCGAGGTTCTGGGCGAGGCATTGCGGCTGGACGTTCATCGCTTGCCATCGCTGGTTGCCCCGCCGTTGCCGGAGGGCCCAGCGATTCTCATCCAGCGCCAGCAGAACAATCGAATCGAGTTTTTCGCGCTGGAGGAGCAGGGGAAGGAATGGCCCCTCTTCACGCTTCCCAATAACACCGAAATTCTAACCAATCCCTACCAGGCGCGTTTTGCCTTTCTCTATCAGGATCGCTGTGGGCTCAGCGTCAACCAGTACATCCCCGGTGAGCCACTGCTCACGCGGGCCCCGGTCGCGCTGCGCGGAAAGGGACATCTCCTCTTCGCACAAGAGCAATTGTATCTGCTGGACGATGCCTCAGAGGGCAACGATTTGAACTGGTTGGTTTCGCCTGTGCAGTCCTGGCAGACAGGGCAAGCCATAGAGTATCAAATCGCTGGGGCACTGGGGCTCGACCAGGTTCTTGGGCGTCTTGACGGCGGTGGTCACTATCTGCTCCATCTGCGAAATGGGGAGATGATATGGCTGGACCTTTTGCGCGCCGAGCTCCGTACGGCACACGTCTGGCTGCCAACAGAAGGGGAGGTAAAAACCATATCTCCTGGTGGGCGCTGGCTCCTTTACACCCTACCTAGTGCCAGCGGAGATGGGGCAACCGATCTCCACATCCATGATCTTGAGGACGATTGGCCCTCCGGCTATCGCTCCTCGCCCGCTACCACCTTTGGGGAGATTGCCTGGGCACTGGATGGTACGTTCCAGTTTGTTACAAGGACAGGTATTCCTCTCCAGAACAGAGTTGCGGGTAATACGCTCCTACAGGTCAGACTTTTTCCGGACCAGCGCCGTGTTCCTGAGGTACAACCCTTCTACCTCGATGGGCAGATTGACCAACTTCAGTGGTGCGCCGACGGAGCGCTTTTCTATCGTCTAACCCGCGACAGTGGCAGCGACACGGTCATCGCCACCGGACTCATGGCGCGCCCTCGCGAGTTGGCGCGCAACGCGGAGATCGTTGGCTGTCTGGGCGCTCCATAAACAGTCGTTCAGGCTTTACGTTTTGTGCTTTGCGTGTCACTATCCACCCTCTATTTTTACTCGGAGGAACTTTTTATGGCAGAGGAGCGACTGGAACTCAACGAACGCGGCCTGCCCCCGGTCCGCCGCGCGCTGGTCATCATGGCGCACCCGGATGACCCCGAGTTTTTCGTGGGCGGCACCATCGGGCTGCTGGCGGAGCAGGGTACGGAGGTGCGAGTCCTGCTCGTGACCGATGGCTCCAAGGGGTCGGATGATCGCGCGCTTTCAACCCGCGAGCTGATTCGCCTGCGCCGCGAGGAGCAGCGCGAGGCCACGCGGCGACTCGGCGCGCTGGATGTCATTTTCTTTGATTATCCCGATGGTGAGCTGCGCCACGAACCCAATGTTCTGCGCGATGTCGTGCGCGAGCTGCGCCGCTTCCAGCCGGAGATGGTGCTCACCAATGACCCGCAGCGCTTCTACTACGAGAGCGGCTACATCAACCACACGGACCATCGCACCATCGGGGCCATCGTGATTGATGCGGTCTTCCCTGCCGCGCGCAACTTCCGCTACTTCCCCGCGCTGCTGGAGGAAGGCTTCGAGCCCTGGTATGTGCGCGAACTGTGGCTGGCGGCTCCCCTGGAGGCCAACCACGAGGTCAACACAGACACGACTGCCGAGACGCGTCTCCAGGCTATCCTGGCGCACACCTCGCAGGTGGGCGATGGAACATGGATTCGGGAGCGTTTCGCCGAGATGCGCGAGAAGGGTGAGCCCCTTCTGGAGAAGTTCAAGCGCATCGAGTTGGGTGGCCCGCCGCAGCAGAGCGATGAAGAGCCGCCGAAAGATCACGCGGAGGCCAAGTTGGAGGCCAGCGAGGAGGGTTGACCAAGCGTGACTATACTTCCCCCTCCCTCGCTCCTGACCTATTGCCTTCGTTGGGCGATGCTGGGTGCCCTGCTTCTCCTGGGTGGGTGCGCCGCGCCCGACCCTGAGCCGGCTACGATGAGCGTCGCGGTACGGGTAACGGCCACGCTGGCCCCAACCTTCACTCCCCCCGCCACGGCAACGCCGCCGCCAACAGCCACACTCTATCCCACCTATACCCCCTACCCCACCTACACCCCGCCCGCCACCGCGACTGCAACGCCGATTGCGGTTGTTCCCGTGACCAGCGCCGATTGGCCCACGACGATTGGGCGCGCGGCGGATGCGCTGGGCGGCAATGTCGATGCCCTGTACCAGGAACTGGCGCGGCTGGGTGCGATCAGCGCCGGGAGTGGCGCGGTGCGCATGGTGGATCTGACGAACGATGGCAAGGAAGAACTCCTGGTCTGGTACCTGGACCCAGGCAACCCGAACGCCAACACGAGAGGCAATGTGCTTCTGCTCACGAATTTCGGCAACGCCTGGCGACCCATCTTTGATGCCACCTTCGGCACGGCAGGCTCGGAGGGGGCGCGACTGCTGGAGGCGCGCGATCTCAACAATGACCGACAGAACGAGATCGCCTATGCCCTGACAAGCTGCGGGGTGAATGGCTGTTCGACCAGTGTACGCGTGGGTCTCTGGAGTGGAACCTCGTTCCGTCCGCTGACCGTCTCCGAGATTCGCTTTCCCTCGTTGCGCGAGGCCATCTTCACGGATCCCGACGGGGATGGGCGCTTTGATATGGCTCTGACCGGGGGGCCACTGGAGAGCCCTGGTGCGGGGCCGCAGCGCGAGCGCACCGATATCTATCGCTGGACACCCGAGGGCTATGTGCTGAACGAAACGCTCTATGCTGCGACCGATTGGCTCCCGCTCATCGTCTGGGAAGCCAACGAGGCACTGGAATCGGGGGACACGGATGGGGCTGTTGGGCTCTATGGTCGCGCGCTCACGGACGCCTCCTTGCGGCCCTGGGCGCAGGGCAGCGGCGATCTTGGCCGGGGCGAGGCGGAGCGGGCACTGCTGCGCGCCTTTAGCCAGTTGCGGCTGCTTGCCATCCACGCCTCGCAGGGCAACCGGACGGCATCCCAACAGAGCCTGGAGCAACTCCGAGCCACTTATCCGGACAGTCCCTTTCGGCAGGCAGCGGAGCTATTCATGCAGCAGTGGCGCGCCAATGCGGGGGTCCGAGCGAGCTGTCGCGCTGTCAACGAGTATGCAGCCATCAATACACCGGGCATGATAGAGCCCCTCAACAACTTCGGCTTTACCGGACCTCAGTTCTCCCCGCGTGACCTCTGCCCTTTCGAATAAGAAAAGAGCCACCCGTGTGCCGGGCGGCTCTTTGAATAACAACCATTCTGGGGCTAGAAAGGCAACTGGCCGAAAAGCTGAGTTACCAGGTTGGTTGGCTCCCCGATCAGGTTCAGGAAGGGCGTGGGGTACAGGTTCATGAGCAGCGTTCCCACGAGGGTGATGACCAGAACCGCCTGAAGCGGGAAGGCGAAGCGGAGCGGCCTATCTTCTTCGTCACCCTGGAAGAACATGACACGAACCACGTTCAGGTAGTAGTAGGCGCTGATGACACTGGTCAGCATACCCACAACAGCGAGGAAGTATAGCTCTGCGTTGATGACCGCGCCGAAGACCAGGAATTTGCCCAGGAAGCCTGCTGTGGGCGGAATGCCCAGGAGACTCAGGAAAAAGATCACCATCGCCATCGCATGGAAGGGGGAGCGCCGAATCAGCCCCCGGTAATCATCGATGGTCGTTGAGCCTGTTGCCTGCTCGAAGCCAATCACGGAAACGAAGAGGCCGATGTTGGTGAACAGATAGGCCAGGAGGTAGACCAGAACGGCGCGAATACCGAAGTTATCCGCCGGGTTATTCGCCACTAGCCCCATCAAAATGTACCCGGCCTGGGCAATGGAAGAGTACGCGAGCAGGCGCTTCATATCGGTCTGCGCCAGCGCGGTCAGGTTCCCCACCACCATCGTGAGGATGGCAACCGCACTCAGCATCGCCTGCCAAGACTCGGTTTGTGCACCCAGCGCGCCGGTGAGCACGCGGATCATGATCGCAAACCCTGCCGCCTTGGGTCCAACGGAGAGGAAGGTGGTGACGGGGGTTGGCGCGCCCTCGTAGGCATCGGGCGACCACTGGTGGAAGGGAACAAGCGCCACCTTGAAGCCGAAGCCCACCATCATCAGCACCGCTGCCGTGATACCAAGATTGAAGATGCCCACGATTTCGGTGCGGGGGTTGGCGAAGACTGCTGCGATTTCAGCGATGTTCGTGCTGCCCGTCGCTCCATAGAGTAGACTCATTCCGTAGAGCATGACCGCCGAGGAGATCGCCCCGTAGAGCAGATACTTCATCGCGGCCTCGTTGGAGCGCACATCGTCGCGCAGCCAGCCCACCATGATATAGCTCGTCAGCGAGAGGAACTCGAAGGCGAGATAGATCATAATCAGGTTGTTGGCCGCGCTCGCCAGAATCACCGAGAGCGTGATGAAGAGCAACAGGGAGTAAAACTCCCCGGTCTGCTCCGTGCGTCCCTTGATGTAGACCGTCGTCAGCGCTAGGACCAACAGGCTGGAGGTCAGGACGAAGACCCGGAAGAAAATGGTCAGATTGTCCAGAGCGAACATGCCGTAGATCGTGCCGGGGGTTATGCCCATGCCGGGAATGAAGGGGACGAAAGACCAGATCAACGCCCCTACCATGAAAAGCCCCGTGAGTCCCGGCAGCAGCGGGTGATCGTCATCCGCCAGCCACATATCGACGAGCAGCACCACCAGCCCCCCCAGCATCAGCAGCAGCTCGGGGCCGATGGCAAGGCTCCGTTGTAACCAATCGACGTTCGTATTCATGGATTTATCCTCAACTCATCATGCCCAGAATCTTGACGACACCCTGGTTGATCAGGTTCAAGATAGGGGCAGGATAGAGGCCGAAGAAGATGAAGAGCACCACCAGTGGCACCACCGAGATCATCTCCCAGGCGTGCATGTCGGGCAGGTTGGCCCATTTCTCATTCAGCGTGCCCAGGAAGAGCCCCTGAATAACCTTCCAGAGGAAGAGCGCCGCTGTGAAGACGATACCGAGCAGCGCAATGCCCGTGAGGATTGCCAGGATCGGTTGCGCCTGAAGACCCACCCCGAACGCGCCCCGGAAGACCATGAACTCGCTCACGAAGCCCGCCAGCCCTGGCAGACCGAGCGAGGCGAAGGTTGTGATTGCCATGAAGCCATAGAAAATCGGCAGCACCGCGCCCAACCCGCCAAACTGCTTGATGTCGCGCGTGTGCGCCCGCTCATAGATGACGCCAACGAGGAGGAAGAGTGCGCCCGTGATGAGACCGTGGGCGATGAACTGGAACACCGCCCCGTTCAGCGCGATGGCGCGGCTCTCCATCAACTCCGGGCCACGGTCCAGGGTAGACGCAGCAGCGGCAATGCCCAGCATACAGTAGCCCATGTGGTTGACTGAGGTGTAGGCAATGAGTTTCTTAAGGTCCCACTGTGCCATCGCGACCAGTGCGCCATAGACAATGGAGATCACGGCCAGGACGGCGATGGGGATCCAATAGGCATTGAAGGTATCCGGGAAGAGCGGCATCAGGATGCGGATCATCCCGTATCCACCGAGCTTCAGCAGGATACCCGCCAGAATGACGGAGCCCGCTGTAGGTGCCTCGACGTGCGCGTCGGGCAGCCAGGTGTGAAAGGGGAAGAGCGGCACCTTGATGGCGAAGGCGATGAAGATAGCCCAGAAGGCCAGGCTCTTGACGAGGAAATTCCCATTTGCCCCGAACACCTCCGAATTCTGCATCAGGCCCGGTAGTGTCACGAGGTTGAAGGAGCCGGTACCCCAGTAAATCCCCAGGATAGCCAGCAGCATCAGCACCGACCCCGTCAGCGTGTAGAGGAAGAACTTGATCGCCGCGTATTCCCGGCGCGCACCCCCCCAGATACCGATAAGGAAGTACATCGGAACCAGACCGATTTCCCAGAAGATGTAGAAGAGGAAGTAGTCCAGAGCAATGAAGACACCGAACATGCCCACCGCGAGCAGCAGGAAGAGGAAAAAGTATTCCTTGACGCGATAGTTAATGACCCGTGTGCTGTAGAAGATCGAAATCCAGGTCAGAAACCCGGTCAGTACGACCAGGGGCAGGCTCAAGCCGTCGATAGCCACCCGGTAATCAACATTTAGCACCGGAATCCACTCGGCTACCTCTCCCAGTTGGTAAGCGGGATTGTTGGGATCGTACCCAGCGAAGAGCCAGATAAAAATAGTCCCCAGAAAGATAGCAAAGCTGGCGACATTGGCCCACATCTTGACGGCATTGTCATTCCCCGACGGGATGAAGAGTGTGACGATGGCAGACACCAGCGGAGCAATGACACAAACAATGCTCAGCCAGGGAATACCCTGGGGGGAAGGAATAAAGGTTTCCATAGAAGTCGGTTCTCCTAACGTAGCTCTACCGGAAGAAGAGACCCGCCAGGAAGAGCAGGCCCCCCAGGAGGATCACGAGATAGTTCTGGATGCGGCCCGTCTGGAGCCGCTTGAGCCCCTCGCTCGATTCGTTCGCAATGATACCGACGAGGTTCACGGTGCCATCCACGAGGTTGCGGTCTACCCACGCACTGGCCTGACCCCAATTGCGGCCAAGCTTGCCTACATTGTTCACCATCGGGTCAATGAGCCAGGAACCGTCTACCTTGTACAGGAATTGCGAGAAGGCCACCGCCGGGCGAATCACGAGGAACTGGTAAATCTCATCCATGTACCACTTGCGCTCCATCGCGGTCCAGAGGGGACCCAGCGCCTTCAATGGTTCGCTGGCGCGTCCTCTGTAAGCAAAGATGCCAAGGGCCATGAAGCCCACTCCGGCCACACTGATAAGCGCCAAGCGCCAGTCGAAGGGGAGGCCATGATAGGCTTCCTCGTTGGCGGCAAGGTGTACATTTTCCAGCATGTGCCCCAGGTAATGACCTGGGATGCCCGGAATCGTGATTCCCTCGGGAATGTTCGCAAAGCCCGCCAGGATGGCAAAGATAGAGAGCACGATCAGCGGAATCGTCATTGCAGGCGGCGACTCGTGGGCATGCTTTGCTTCCTCGGTGCGCTCTGCGCCAAAAAAGGTCAGCCCGAGCTGACGACCCGTGTAGAAAGCCGTCAGGAAGGCGGTGAGCGTCAGCAGGACGAAAACGATCAGGGGCACAAGACCGCCCATCATCTCCCCTTTCTGCCACAGATGGAATGCTTCGCCCAGGATTTCATCCTTGGACCAGAAACCAGCCGTGATAAAGGGGAATCCCGCGAGGGCAGCGCCGCCAATCATGAACGTCCAGAAGGTGATAGGCATGTGTTTCTGGAGCCCGCCCATGTTCCACATATTCTGCGGGTCGATGTGACCATGATGGTCATCGGCATGGGCATGCTGTTTCGGCTCGGCGGCGACGCCATGCTCCGCGTGGACCTTGTGCTCGTCATGCTCCCCATGCCCATGAAGGTGGTGAACGCCATGTTCCATCCCGTGTATGACCGAGCCGGAGGCCATGAAGAGCAGGGCTTTGAAGAAAGCGTGCGTCAGCATATGGAAGACGCCCGCCACCAGTCCACCAAGCCCCAGGGCCGCAATCATGTAGCCCAATTGGGAAATAGTCGAGTAGGCGAGCACACCCTTCACGTCATTCTGCGCGACGGCAATGGTGCTCGCATAGAAGGCGGTAAAAGCCCCGATGAGAGCCACCACCATGAGATGATCTGAGCCGCCATGCAACGGTTCAAAGAGCGGCAACATGCGCGCGACCAGGAAAACCCCTGCCGCCACCATCGTTGCGGCATGGATCATTGCGGAGACGGGCGTCGGGCCTGCCATCGCGTCCGGCAGCCAGACGTGCAGCGGGAACTGCGCCGACTTGCCCACGGCCCCGCCGAAGATCAGCAGGGCAATCATCGGCAGCACCGGCACGGCAAAGAGCCCCGCGATGCCGAAGCTGGCCTCCTTCATCGCCTCAATGTTCTCGTGGGTCAGCGCCTCGTGAATATTAAGCGTGCCCACCTGCGCGTACAGCAGCATCAGCCCGGCGAAGAAGAGCACATCACCCACACGCGTCGTGAGGAAGGCTTTCAGCGCAGAGAGGCGCGGCGAGAGCCGCCCGAACTCATCGCCCTTCTCGAACCAGAAGCCGATGAGCAGGTAGGAGCAGAGCCCCATGATCTCCCAGGCGATGAAGAAGAGCAGCATGTTGCCCGAGATTGCCAGGGTGAGCATTCCCGCCGCGAAGAGCGAGACATAGGCGAAGAAGCGCGAGTAGCGCGGCTCCACGTTGGGCGTGCCCAGGTTGTGGTAGCCCGTGCTGTAGATGAAGATCATCGTGACCACGAAGGGCACCATGAAAAGCATTGCCAGGGCCAGGCCATCGATCAGCAGGGACATCTGGAACACGGTGGTCCCGGTTGGTAACCAGTCAATCGCGGGGCTGTAGGGGTGCCTGGCTTCCATCTCGTGAAGCAGAAATTTCTGGTCCACGAAGAAGATAGCCCAGGAGAGTCCCCAGGAGAACACCATCATCAGGATGGCCAGCCCAGAACTGAGCATTTTGTTGTGTTTTATAGGCGTCAGAATAATCGTCGCGAACGCTAGTAAGGGAAAGAGTGGAATCAGCCACGCAAGCTGTGCATATTGCATAAGGACCTCGTTGATCCGTCCCGTTGTCCTGCTACCACTTCAGCAGGTCGATTTCCTCGACATTGATCGTGTCGCGGGTGCGGTACAGCGCCAGCACCAGCGCGAGCGCCACGGCAGCCTCGGCCGCCGCAACGGTGATGGAGAAGATGGCAAACATCAGCCCCTCCAACCCTTGCGGCTCAACGTAGCGCCAGAACGCCACCAGATTGATATTCACTGCATTGAGCATCAACTCGATACCCATCAAAATCGCCACGGCATTGCGGCGGGAGAAGGCCCCAAACGCGCCGATGGCGAAGAGAACGGCGGCCAGCATCAGATACCATTCCAGGGGAATACTCGACATAGAACTTTCCTCTCGGACCGCGAATTTTTTTAGGGAAACGGTTATGTCTTTTCTTCGCGGGCAATCACGATGGCCCCCACCAGCGCCACCAGCAGCAGCACCGATGCCACCTCAAAGG
>JACCSL010000028.1 GCA_013812995.1 Ardenticatenales bacterium
CCCTACGATCAACCACAAATTCCATCAGAAGAAGACACGTTCCAGTCGTTATTCCCCTCCTTGGAGGGGCCGCCGCAGGCGGGGGTGGGTTGCCAGACGCGATTCAAAGCATCAACTGCGCTCCCTACGGCGCGGGCGTCTTGAAGCTGAGCGCCTCCCTGGCCTCGTCGGGCGCGCCGAGGCGGATGGGGCCGACCTCCGTCTGCACGGTGACGATCAGTTCGATGTTGCCACGAACACCGCCAGCCTCCGGTGGAGCAGCGAGCACGGCATAGACAAACTGCGTTCCCTCCAGGGGACGAGCGGCGTGCGGGCGGAACTCCCAGTAGGGTTTCGACTCTCCGGCCCCAAAGCTCTGGATCACCGGGAAGACCTTGCGGTAGCTGATTTTGCGCCCCACCTGACCAACGCTCACCTCACCCACCGCTTCTATAGTCAACTGAGGGTTCAGAAGCGCGCTGATCTCCCCCGTTTCTTCCGCCTCCAACCGCTCGGGGAAGAGGCTGTGGGCGTAGGCGCTGCCTGCGCCAGCCTGGCTCTCCTGCGGGCGCAGGTAAAGCTGCGTGCGGGCCTCGGTGATGGTCGAGGAGCCACGCGGGCGGTGCAGGGTGCAGGCAAAGCGAGCCAGCCAGTAGTGATGGTTGCCCAGTGGCCCGATCCACGCTTGGCCTACCACGGGGGAGAGCGCATCAGGCACAGACCAGAACTCGGCCTTGCCGATGGTCACGACGGGGCGATCCGACGGGGAAATCTTGAGCATGTTCGGCGGAGCCTCCAGGGTTCCCTGCCACGCCACCTCACCGATCTCGCTCGGGGTTGTGATATCCATGTTCATCTCCTCAAGAGTCAATAGGGGTTAATTGAAAGTAACGAAGATATGGTATCAGCAGGGAGGAGCGCCAAGCAAGGGGGTATTCAGGATTGCGTGGGCAGCGTGAGGGTGAAGGTGCTTCCCTGCCCCTCCTCGCTGGCGACATCGATGGTGCCGCCGTGCGCCTCCACGATGTGGCGCACCACGTAGAGCCCCATGCCCATCCCGCCGATGCCCATTGCCTCCGCGTTCTCGCCACGGTAGAAGCGATGAAAGAGGCGGGGCAGCGCATCGGTGGGAATGCCGATGCCCTCATCCGAGATGGAGACGGTGATCTGCCCGTTGCGGCGCGCTGCATGCACCGCGATAGTGCCGCCGTCCGGGCTGTACTTGATGGCATTCTGGATCAGGTTGTGCAGAGCCTGCTCTAACCGCAGCTCGTCCCCCTTCAGGGGCAGGGTGTCAGCCTCGCATCGGAAGGTCAGGGTATGCCCCTCCAGGCTGGGCTGGGTCACTTCTATTACCCGCACCAGGAGAGGTAGGAGATCAAGCTCGGCAACCTGTAGCCGGAACCGATCCTCCTCGATGCGGGAGAGGTCAAGGAGCAGGTCGATCAGGCGGTTGAGGCGGCTGGACTCGCGGGCGATGATGTGCAGGGCGCGCTCGTTGGGGTTAGCCCCACCCCCCTCACGGACCGCACGCCGTTGGAGGATGTCCACGAAGCCCTTGATGGTGGTGATAGGGGTCTTGAGCTCGTGAGAGGCAATGGAGAAAAAGCGGTCGCGCGCTTTGATGGCCTCCTGAGCCTCCTGGTAGAGGCGGGCATTGTCGGCGGCCAGGGCCGCGCGGCGCGTCAGATCCTCGGCCAGCGCCAGGTCGCTGGCATCGTAGCGGCGCGCGGAGGTGGTGATCGCAAAGGTGATAACCCCAAGGGTCCGACTGGGGGAGATCAGCGGAATCATCATGGAGGAGCGAGGGCCGAGGTCCCTGAGCAGGCGCAGGTGCTCCGCGTCCTGCGCGGCCGCGACGAGTTGGTCGTCGCTAATGTCCGGGACAAGGACGGAGCGCCCGACCCGCAAGACGTGCCCAACGCCGACCGGCGCGTCCAGCTTGGGCGGATAGTGGCTTTGAAGGGCCTGCATTACCACTTCTTTTTCCGGGTCGGCATGAGACGCCTTGACCCGCTGAAGGGAGCCATTCTCCAGCACATCGATGATGCAGTAATCCGCGAGCGCGGGCACAATCATCTGGACCAGGCTGGCAAGGGTTTCGCGATAATCCAGGGAAAAGGTCAGAATAGTGCTCGCCTCGGCCAGAAAGGCCACCTGTTGTCGTGCCTCCTCGGCGGCGGCACGGGCCTGCCGCTCACGCTCCAGGAGGTGCGCGCGCTCCGTCTCGGCTCGCTTGTGCTCAGTGATGTCCCGAACAAAGGCGGTGAAGAGCGGAGGCCCGCCTTCCGCAGGAATCGGGCTGACAGCGATCTCTATCGGGAAGCGGCTGCCATCGGCCCGCACCCCCTCTACCTCAAAGCGCCTACCTAGAAGTCGGCCTTGTCCCGTAGCAAGGTAGTGGGCGACGCCCGTCAGAGGGGCGTCGCGCTCGGCGGGGAGAATAATAAAGTCATCCAGATGACGCCCAATCAGCTCTTCTCGTTGGTACCCGAAAATTTTCTCCGCCGCGCGGTTGAACTCGGTGATCTTTCCCTGCTGATCGATGGTGATAATTCCATCCAGCGCCGCCTCCAGGATGGCCCCTTCCCGGGCATGGCTCTGGCGCACCGCTGCCTCCGCGCGCTTGCCTGCAATATACTGTCCCATCTGGATGCCAATCGCCGTTCCCATCTGGAAGAGTACCTCATCTGGCGGTTGGCTCTCCCGAAGGAAAAACTCGATGACCCCGAAAAAATTCTGCTGGCTCTGGATGGGGAAGGCAAAGGCGCTACGCAGCCCCGCCTGCTGGGCCGCCTCGCGGCGGGTGAATGTTTCATCCTCCGCCACATTATCCACCCAGAGGGGCGCGCCGCTGGACCAGACACGGCCCGGCAGACCCACGTTGGGAGCCAGCGCCAGAGCGCGGCTATTCGCCTCGAACGCCCGCGAATCGATGCCGGGTTTGTGCCAGAAGCTTGTGCAGCGCAGCAC
>JACCSL010000043.1 GCA_013812995.1 Ardenticatenales bacterium
GCCCAGATCGCTTCCGCCCTGTCCCCCGCCATCGCCGCCACCAAAACTCTCATCGGCTTGCACGACGATGGCCTGCAACTGCTTCGCAATCTCCTGGGCCCGGCTTCCCAGGGCAGCCGGGTCGGTCACCGGAGCCTCAACCTGCACCCGCACATGGGTGCTCTTCTCCGAGGGATGAATATTGATGTGGAAAACAGCCAGTGAGAGATCATCGCCGCTGCCCATCGGCCAGTGCCCCATGATATCTCGCGTCGGTGGCAACAGGGTGTCGCTATCGGCCAGGGGCTCGAAGCTGCTCTCGTGGACCTTGACGAGCCGCGTTGCCTGCCCGAGTGCCTGAAGAATCGAATCGTCCCGCTCGGCGGGAGCTGGTTGCAGGGCGATGCTCTCCAGGTGAACGCTTTTTCCCTCAAAGGGGATGGAGGCCACATTGACCCGGAAGTGCAGTGTGGCCGTTGTTGTGGTATCCGGCACGAAGTGGCGATCATGCATCCCGAAGGGGTCGTAGAAGGCCACCATCTTCAGCTTCGAGAAGGTCTCGGCGAACTTCACCTGGACCGTGCCATTGAGCCAGGCGGCCTCTGTCTGCGAGGGCTGCGTTGCGAAGTGAAGCCGGACGTGCGCCTCCCGCTTGTCGATGAAAGGCACATCGGCGATAACGACCTCACCCGCGCTATCCGAGGGCAGGGGTCGCCCGCCGGTATCCTGGAGCGAGAACTCGGGCAGCCCCTCACCGGGTTCCAGGATGACCTTTTTCATCATTGGCCCCAGCACGGACATCCAACCGGGCACCGCAAAGGTGAGTTCGAGCGTTTCCCGATTTCCCCGGTGTGGGAAATGAGCAAGCACCTGAATAGGGAATGAAAAGGTGAAGGGCAGGCGCGGAATCAGCCAGTCGATCTGGTAATGAAATTCCATCACCTTCGCGCTCTCCCCCGTGTCCTGCCAGAGCATGGGCCACTGGTGGATGGGTGCCGCCAGTTCCCAGCGGCGCGCCTTCCCCTCAGGCCAGGTGGGCGAGGGACGCATCACCTTCACGACCTCCTCCAGAATGATGGAGCCCGCACTCGCCGGAATCTCTGCCAGAGTCTCCTCGCTCAGACCGTGGGTGTGCCCGAAGCGGTTCACATCCGCCGCCATTGAGGGCACCAACGGGACCGTCACCTTGATTTTGCCGCGCGGCATCTCGGGCCGGAAGGTTTCCTGATAGCTACCATCCAGCACCCCGTCGGCCACAAACTCTTCCTCCAGCTCCAGCACCGGCACGGCATCGACCGGGAAGAAGAGTTGCTGCCACATCATCTTATCCACCGCGCGCCAGGCAAACCCCACGAACGCCCAAAGCACGAAGACAAGCAGGGGCAGACCGATGAAGATCATCGGGTCGACGCTTCCCAGGCGGAAAAGCAGAACCAGGAGAATGGCGAGTGCCCCGCCTACTGTCATCCACGGAATCATGCGCGGCACGGCATGTTGGCAATACTCACAGTGGGCCGCTTCCAGCCCGCGCCCGCCCAGAAGGGAATGATGGCGACCCCGCCCCCGAACACCTCGCGTTTCCTGGTACTCGAATAGTCCCTCAAGCGGTCCCCACACGCGCGGTGCACAGTCGGAGCAGAAGAGGCGACCACAGTGATGGCACATGGCCGCCGGCTTGACCGCTTTGCCATGCTCATGGCAGGTGGCGCAGCGATGGCGGTGGCCCGTCTGAAGCGTGAGCCGCTCGCCATTGGGAGGTCCCTGGGTCGTCCCCGCCTGATTTCGGCTTGTTGGTGTCTCAGTCATGATTCCCCCTTTACTGTCGCTGGCGACGCAGGTAAAGCCGCTGCCGCAGGCGCTCTTCTAACCATGTCATCTGTTGCGCGACCTCGTCCCAGGGACCAGGGTAATAGGCCCGGATCGTCAGGGTGTAAAAAGTGCGCGATGGCGAGTCTGTAATGGCAAATCGATCTCTCTGGTCCCCGCCCACCGTGCCAAGAATAGCGTTGGGGCGTTCTCCACGCTCCATCTCGATGTCCAGTACCATCTCCCGCCCATCGGTGACGCGCGTGGCCCACCAGCGCTGTCGCCGGTCGGCCCCGCCATTGCTCAGCGCCGGGTCAACGGTAAACCCTCGCTCCTTGAGTGTATCCGTCACCTCGCGGAAGGGGTTCGATACCCCCTCGTTCCCCGCCCAGGCAAAGCGCCGCTCCAGCAAAACGGGGAAATCCTCCAGGTCATTGGCAGGCTGATACTCGAACTCTGCGTGAAGCTCGGTGCGATAGTTGATGAGGGGCTTTCCGGCATGATTCTCGTTCCAAAGATAGCCCGCCGCGTCGAAATACTGGGCGCGCACGCCCGAAAGCGGCATCCCCAGCACCCCGACCTTCAATTTTCCACGCATCGGCTTGACGCTCTGGAGAGTGGTAGGCTGGAGAACAATGATGCGGAACATGACCTCGGCCTGGAGTGGTCCGCTT
>JACCSL010000100.1 GCA_013812995.1 Ardenticatenales bacterium
GCACGGTGCCCTCCGCGTCCAATAGCTGGATGCGATGGTTGCCGCTATCGACCACCGCGAGCGTACCATCCGGGAGGACCGCTACATTGCGTGGGCTCAGGAAATCGCTCGTTAGCGTGAAGGCCGACTCCAGAGGCACCGTTACATCTATATAGGGAGCCTCTGCCAGCGGCGTTGTAGGCCGCACGGTTCCGCTTCCCTGGCGGCCCCACACCTCCGCCACCACCTCGGGCTTGATATAGACCACGAAATTCGAGCTGCCGAGCGGCTGCGTGACCCGACGGTTGAGCACGAAGTCGATGAAATCTTCGCGGTAGGCGGGCTGCTGTGCCAATCGCCAGATATTCTTGAGAATCGTGATAGGGCTTTCCGATTCTCCCACGAAGGTCGTAATCATCTGCCCCGGATTATTCGGGTCCGGGGTCTCGCTGACGTTCTGGGTCAGCTTCTTGTAATCTTCCGGGAACCACCAGCGCATGGGGTACTCATGGCGCACGTAACCCTGCACCAGCGGCTTGATCTTCTGCTCGTTCTCGACCCCCACGAGGATCACAGAGGAATTGCGAATCGCATCAGCGTAGCTCTCGGGCTCGCTCCCGTAGAAAAAGCGGTTGGGATAGTCTCGCAGGTACCACTCGAAGGGCCAGGAGCTAAAGTTGTCGTACGCCACATGAATATTTTTGTCGCCTGCCACCCGCTCACTGATCGCTTCCAGATCCTCCATCAGCATCGTCACGCGGGGCGACGATTGGACAAAGATCAGTGGCTCATGCGCGTTATCGCCATTGACAAAAGAGGCAATCAGCGCAAAACGAACCGTTGCCAGCGCCAGCAGCGTGGTGATACCAAGGATCGCGACCTGGCTGGCCGCGCGCCCGCCCAGCCGGTTGCTGAACGCCATAGCACTCCACGTCACGGCCCCGAGCACCAGAAGGCTGAGCAGCCAGCGCGCGGTGATCTGCATCCCTGCCTCATCGCTGGCCTGGAAGGGAAGCTTTCCTGTGAACAGGAGCCAGCACACTGTCAGGAAGGCCAGCACCGCGACGGTAAAGAGCAGGCCGAACCACAGCCCGCCTTCTTCCCGAATCCATTGCCACTCGATGCCGTCAAGGAACTTGCCCAGCGCCCACCCGGCGAAGAAGATCAGCGGAAGGGCGCTGTGGACCAGCAGCCAGGGCATCTTCTCGCCTGCAACAGTGAGAATAGCGAAGGTACCCGCGAACCACCAGAAGCTGAAGTAGGGCCAGAGCGCCCGCGCGCTCAGATGGCGCTCCGGGGCGTCCGAGTCCGGTACGATGCGCTCGTTTCGACCACGCAGCAGCAGCGCCCCCCCGCCAAACATCAGGAGCAGCGGCAAAAACTCGTAGAGCGGGAGCAGCAGCATGTAGTAGTACCAGGGCTGCTCGCCACGCCGCACCCCGTGCTGCTCGATCCAGTAGCCCAGCGCGCCCACCATGCCGCTGCCGATGCCATAGAGGTTCGTCAGGAAAGTGGTGTGGAAAAGAATAAAGATGGTGTAAAAAACAGCCGCCACCTTCAGGAACTTGCGCCACTCCCATAATTTGGCCGCCGCCGCAAAGCCCGCTAGCCAAAGGAATAGTACCATCAGGTAGGCCCGTAGGTTGAAGCCAAAGGGCCAGCGGGAGGCATCGTTGTAGACGCTGGTTTCCGAGTTTCCGCCAACCATGCCTGGGTCGAGAATCGGCAGAGAGAGGCCAAGACTATTATTGAGCACCGTAGGCAGGTGGAGTGCAACCGCCGTCGCCAGGGGGAGAAAGAGGGCCCCCATCAGCACGAGCAGGTGCCACTCGCGCGAGTCCCGTGTTGCCACGCGCGGCCCCAGTCGGCCAAAGTAGCGCAGGGCAAAGAGTAGCGCCAGGAAGGTCCAGAAGACAAAGGCCAGCAGATAGGAAATTTCTTTCTGGCTAAAGAGCAGCGCCCAGCCCGCTGTCATCACATAGAGATGGAACTCCTTGCCCTCGTCCATGTACTTCCAGAGGCCATAAACGATGATGGCAATCCAGGCCGCCGCAAAGATGTCCTCACGGATAAAGCGACTGTAGTAGAGCAGCGTGGGGGAAATCAAAATCAGCGCCGAGGTGGCTATCGCGCCAGTCGTGCCCAGCCAATCACGGAATTTCCAGGGAAACCAGGCCAGGAAGACACCCAGTAGGGCCGGGACGAGCCGCGCCGTAAAGTCCGAGGCCCCAAAGAGCCAGTACCCAAAGGCGGTCAGGTGGAAGAGCATCGGGCCATGCATGAGCGGCTCATGTCGATACTCGCCCCGGTCATACAGGGTATACGAGTAGACCGCGTGCAGACTCTCGTCGTGGTGCAGGGCACGGGAGCCCAGATCCCAGAAGCGACTGATCACCGTCAGCAGGAGGATCAGCCCAAAGAGAAGCATCGTTCGGTCCAGTACCAGCAGGCGGCCAAGTGGCAGATCAAGCCACGGGGTGCGCCGAATCTCTACGGGTTGTTCCATGTTCATCCTCGACCTATTTTCTACAACGAGCTATTCAATAGTATAGCCAACAATCCGATGATTCTCGCTATCGGCCACCCAGAGCGTCTCGCCATCAAAGGCGAGACCAAAAGGAAGATTCAGGCTACTGGTATCGGCGCTCAGGCCCCACACGCGTAGTACCTTGCCACTATGGTCCAACTCGATGATGCGGAACCCCTCGGGATCGGTGACCCAGATTTTGTCCTCACTCACCTCGATGTAGGGCTTGTTGGTGATGCTCTGGCCGGACCACGCGCGCAGCGGAAGCTCCGTCTGCGGGGTGAAATCAAAGTCACGCGCAAAGCTCTGGATGCGACGGTTCCACGTATCGGCCACCCAGATCGTTCCATCCGGGGCTACCGCGATTCCCACCGGCTCCGCCAACTGCCCGAGGGCTGCCCCCGGCCCACCGAACTGCCCCAGGAACTCGCCCTCGGGGCCGAACGCCTGGATTCGCTTGTTGCCCGTGTCGGTCACATACACCGTCCCCTGGTCATCCACCGCCACATCGCGCGGCCCCCAGAAA
>JACCSL010000553.1 GCA_013812995.1 Ardenticatenales bacterium
GGGTTACCCTGGAGGTTGAGACGCGTCCAGCCCTCCGCCACCTGCCCGGCCCCAACGGAGTAAAAATTCCCCTCGAAGCCGCCATTGGAAAGATGCCCATCCGTGTCATTGTCATAGTCGAGCGGCGCACTTGCAGTGGGTCGGCCCAGCATCACGGTGGACAGCAGAAATAACAGGGTCAACACAAAAAGTCGTACTCGCATGATTTTCTATCCTTCTGTAGCTGTTACTTTTGCCTTTTGCCTTCTCACTTTCCTTCTCCCCACTGCTGCCGTCGCACCTCGTAGAGCAGCAGGGCCGTAGCGATGCCCAGGTTCAGCGAGTCGGCGCTGCCCTGCATGGGAATGCGCGCCACCTGCGGAAGCCTTGACAGCCACTCGCCGGGCAACCCGTGCGCCTCAGAACCCATCAGCAGGAGCAGCGGGAGGGTGTACGTCAGCGACCAGTACGGAGCCTCTGCCCGGTCTGAGGTGCCGATGAGAGCAATGCTCGCGCGCTGACACCATGCAGAGAGCGCCGCCAGGCTCGCGACGGGGACCATCGGCACAGTGAAGATGGTGCCCATGCTCGCCTTGACCGTTGTGGGATGGAAGGGGTCCACCGTCTGCCCTACGAGCAGCAGCGCCGCCGCCCCGACCGCATCCATCGTCCGAAGCACGGTACCCAGGTTGCCAGGGTCCGCCACCTCGCTCAGCGCCACGTAGAGCGACGAGGGGGCGACGTGCAGGCTCTCCAGCGCATGAAGCCGCCGCGCCACCAGCGCCAGAATGCCCACGGGATTCTCCCGGCTGGAAAGGCTCTCGAAGAGCGCGGCAGAGATCGCCTCGCAGCGCACACCCCGCGCCTGGGCACTGGCAATGGCCTCGCTGGCAATGATGCTGCTCAGCCGTTCCGGGGCATAGACGAGGGTTTCTAGCGGGGCCTGGCGCTGCACTGCCTCGACCACGCCCTGGATGCCTTCCACGAGGAAAAGCCCGGCCTCCTCCCGCGCCCGCCGATTGCGCTGAAGCAATCGAATCTGTTTGATGAGGGGGTTCTGCGCGCTTGTAATCATGGGCAAATGATAACCGCAAGGGCTTACACCAAGCAAACCCTTGCGCCCTTTTATCATATACCTGTGAGAAATTTATCAAGGTTGCGCGACAGAAGTATTTATACTGAAGCCGATTGGATTTTTAGTGTCCCCCAGAAAGAAGATCTCATGTTCTGTACTACTAACACCCAGCTTTGTTCTTTGAAGACGCTGCTTCTCCTGATGATAGCGCTGGTCGTCTTGGCCCTGCCCTCGGCGGCTCATGCGGATTCCCAGGATAACGCTTCAGGGCTGATGAGTTGCTTACCACCAGAGCCAACTCCCTGGTTCCTACCGCAGGTTGCTGTCATGGACACTCGGGGCCTTCCCGCAGGTGTCATGGTAACGATTGATGGAACCCTCATCACACTCATAAATAAGTCGCCCACACCTCTCTATCTCCTTGGCAGCCCAAATCTAACGGTTCCGCCAGCAGCACTGGCGCTTCTTCCTGCTCACTTTCCGAAAGGTGCCATGCCAACGCATAAAATTGTCGCAGATCAAGTGTTCCGCTGGCGGCCCGATCTCATCACCCAGGATGGAGGCACAGAGCAGCAGTGGGAAGCATTGAGCGGTATCGCAGCAAGGGCAGTGTTGGTCGGGGTGACGGATAGCGGGTTTCAGGTGGATGGAGGGTCAATCGGAAGTCTTGCAGACCGCAATCGTAGGGGGAACCATCGCCCGGCCACTGAACCCGTTCCTGAGTCACAGCAGCTTTCCATCTCCCTCCTGTATGGAAATGACCTCCTGAGCCTGCCTGTGACGGTGGCTTATAGGCTGAATCCCTATTACATCGCAGAGAGCAAGGATGCCTGTATCAACTTTGATGGGTTGATATGGGTAATGTTGATGGGTATATTGTTTATGGCTGGTGCGCCCTCTCTATTTCTTCTCGTGCTGCTTGGCGCGTATCGGCTCGCCCGTCCAGAAGCAAAATCGGTTCCCCTCTCGCTGCTGGCAGTGCTGATTGCTCTCGCGGTTTCTGGGGTTGGTCCTCCCCTCGTTTTGTATGCAAGGTACCAACTGCCGCAGATTTTGCAGCGATTCGAAGATCCCCAGGAAAAGATATGGGATATGTCGAGCAGCGTGCAGGTGAGCCAGGTAGAATGGCCCAAGGAGCAACTGGATAACGGTTACTACAACCCTGATCTTTACCTGGATTACAACAATGTGATCGCTACCCTGCACTTGCCGGGCGGCTATCATGTGGAAGAGTGGGACGGCCTGATTCGATTTGAGCGATCTACGTTCAGCCCCTATCACCTTGCGGCGGCACTGCTGATTGCGCCTCCCCAATCCCCCGAAGAGACCCATCAGGACATGCGAAACCTGCTCCACGCCTACGGCTTTGACGAGACAGCACAGGCACAGATTGATGACTGGTATACGCATGTTCAGAGCCACCCAACAGAGGCTCATACCACCTCAGTCACGAAGATTGTTGAAACGGAAAGTGGCCTGATGAGCATCACTCTCTCTGCTGACCTCCGGCCCCAGGATGGTAGCGCCGTCAGGAACCTACGCTTTGCCTGGATGAAGTAATCAGAGCTTCGCCGCGCCCACGATTTCGGCTATTATTGCTGTCTACCTCAGCTTTTGGAGAGAATGGATAATGGCTGACACTCAAGCTTTGCCGCAGGAAATCATCGCCAAATTCGTTGGGGCGGCACATGGCGACTTTGCCACGGTTCAAACAATGCTAACCGAGGAGCCCGCGCTGCTCAACGCGCGCTTCGAGGAATGGAATGAGTGCGCCCTGGAGGCTGCCTCGCACATGGGACAGCGCGAGATCGCGGAGTTTCTCCTGGCGCAGGGTGCCCCGCTGACGATCTGTGCCGCGTCTATGCTCGGCCGCTCCGAGGATGTCACCCGCTTTCTCACCGAGGAGCCCGCGCTGGCAAACTCGGCGGGCGCGCATGGCATCCCGGTGCTCTTCCACGCCGCCATGAGCGGTAACACCCGCATCGCCAATGCGCTGCTCAAGCATGGCGGCGGGCAGGGCATGAGCGCTGCCCTTCACGGCGCGACCCGCTTCGGTTATACAGAGATGGTGCGCTGGTTGCTGGCGCATGGCGCGGAACCGAACCCGCAGGATTATCAGGGCAAAACGCCGCTCGCGGTGGCGCTTGAGTTGGGACATGAGACGCTAGCGGCGCTGCTGCGCGAGCATGAAGGAGTGGAATCGGTATGAGAGTTTTTGTGATTGGTGGGGCAGGCTACATCGGCAGCGTGACGGCGGCTGAGCTTCTTCGCGCGGGGCACGAGGTCATGGTGCTGGACAATCTCGCCACGGGCTACCGGGGCGCGGTCCCGGCAGGGGCTACCTTCGAGCAGGTCGATCTGGCCGACCGAG
>JACCSL010000140.1 GCA_013812995.1 Ardenticatenales bacterium
CGCGAAGAGCGAGCACCCCGAGCAGGCATGGGAGCTCGTCCGCGCGCTCACCCGTACCGATGTCCAGGCCCAGATCAGCGAGTTGGGTGCCAATATTCCCAGCCGTGTGAGCCAGGAGGCCATCGACGCCTTCCTGACCTACATGCCCCCGGAAAACAACCAGGCCTTCATTCAGGGTCTCTCCGAGAGCCCGCAGACCGAGGGACCGCTCTGGGCAGGAAGCTGGCCGGAGTACGACGCCATCATGGGGCCAGCGGTCTCGGCAGTGCTAACAGGCCAGACCACTGTGGAGGAGTTCGGCAACAGCATCTGTGACGAGGCCAACCTCGCCTTCGAGGAGTAGCCCTCTCCCCGGCCTGCGGCTGCCCCAGCCTGGCGGTACACTTCGTAGTCTCCTGCTGTGGGGAGAGGGGAACGACTTTATTTCAAGTTCAATAGAGGCAGGTTTGCATGGAAGACACGTATTCCCCTTCCACCTACAAGAGCCGGGCTGCCAGAGCTCGCACGGCGCAATGGCTTCAGGGTGCCCTGCTCTGGCAGGGTACCCTGGGTATGGTGGGGCTAGGGGCCGCCATCGTGCTTCTGCGCGAGCCCCTGGCCTCTATACCGGACGCTATCCGCTACCTGTTGGCGTTCCTGGTCGGGGCGGGCGGCATTGGCAGCCTCGTTGCCCTGCCCCTGATCCAGCGGTTGGACCATCGCGGGCGGATCATCGCCCTCACCGTGAACTATCTCGGCTTCCTGGCCGCGCTCTTCTATGAGTTTCACCTGCTCGGCATCTACAAGGGTATCGACGCGCTGGCAAACACCTTTGCCCAGGGGCTGCCCTACCTCGGGCTCGTTATCGTGGGCTGGTTCATCACGGGACTGGCCGAGCGCTATCCCCATCAGCCGCAAAGGGCCAAACAGGTCGAGCAGATCGGCTATGGACTCATGGTCGTTTTCGGCGTGCTGGCGCTCGTCGCGGTGGGGCTCGTGCCCGGCACCGTGGCGGTTCTCACCCGGCTGCTGTCGGCCCCGCTCCCGATGGGGCTTGCCGTAGCAACGGCCCTGCTCGGGCTGATGAGCTGGTTCTGGTGGCGCGAAGAGACGGGGCTGTACTTCAGCGCCACCGTTGCCCAGACGGAGATGCTCAACGGGTATCTGCTCCTCTCCCCCAACCTGCTTGGCTTCCTGATCTTCTTCGCCGGCCCGCTCATCTTCTCGCTCTATGTCAGCTTCACCGACTGGTCCGCCTTTGGGGACAAGGAGTGGGTGGGGCTCGCCAATTATCAGAAAATTCTGAGTTTCGACGTGGCAACGCTGGAAAGCCCCACGCAGCGCGCCCGCGAGGTGCTGGCTGCGCGCCACATCGAGCTCACGCGCTTCAACGTCATGGGGCAGGACATTGTGATCGGGGCGCAGGACAAGCTCTTCTGGATCGCGCTCCGCAACACATTTATGTTCTGCGTGCTGGTCGTGCTCCTCAGTGTCTTCCCGGCGCTGATCCTGGCCAACATCCTGAATAGCAAGATTCCGGGCATGAAATTTTTCCGGGCGATCTACTTTCTGCCGAGCGTCGCCGCGGTGGTGGGCGTGGCGGTCATCTGGAACTGGCTGTACAACTCGACCACGGGTTTCATCAACTTCGGGATCAGCAATCTGGTGGAGATGCTCAACCAGCTCCCCGGCGTGGCCCTGGACGATCCTAGGGTAACGTGGCTCTCGAACAGCGACACGGCGCTGCTTGCCATCGTTGTCATGTCAGCGTGGCGCATCGTGGGCTTCAACACAGTGCTCTTCCTGGCCGGGCTCCAGGGTATCTCCAGGGACATCTACGAGGCGGCAGACGTAGATGGGGCCAATGACTGGCGCAAGTTCCGCAGCATTACCATCCCGCTACTGGCCCCTACAACCTTCTTCGTCGTCACAACGACGGTCATCCAGGCACTTCAGATCTTTGATGAGGTCTTCGTGCTGATGAACCCGCCTGCCGGACCCAACAATAGCACACTCACAGCGGTGCTCTACCTCTACCAAAATGGCTTCCAACGCTTTGAGGTCGGGTATGCTTCAGCGGTTGCCTGGGTGCTCTTCCTGATTATCTTTATCGTCACCGCTATTCAGTTTCGTGTCCAGCGCACCGGCGTGGATGCAGACAGCGCCTACTAGCAAAGAGGCCCACGATGAGACTCCCTCCTATCTCCGCCAGACAGGCCAAAAAGTATCTGCGCTACGGAGCGGTGTACCTGCTTCTCTCGGTGGTTGCCTACTTCATGCTCTTTCCCTTCCTCTTCATGTTCTTTACCTCGCTCAAAGCGCCAAAAGATGTCTTCAACTATCCGCCCCGCCTGCTCCCCTACGAGCAGCAGACTATCGAGGTCCAGGGCGAGCCGCGCGACCTCTACTATCTTCGAATCGATGGTAGAGAAAAGCCATTTGCGCTGGTGGAGAAGGGCATTCACGTCGGCACCTTCATCGACCCCACAACCCCCTCGCGCCAGGCGGCGCGCGTGATGGAGGGGGTGCAGGAGAGCGGGGAAATGATTGAGATCGACGGGACAGCCATGCCTCTGTACAACATCGAGCTCGACGGGCAGGTGGTGCCGATGATTCTCCAAAGTCGCTCGACGTTGGGCCGCTTCATCGACCCGGAGAACCTGCGGGTGCAGGAATTACAAAACGTGCGGCTGAGCAAGCCCGTCGAGTCCATTACAGCGCACCCGGAAAATTACGGGGAGGTACTTGCCCTCCAGAACCTGTCGCGCAGCCTGACCAATACGATTCTGGTCACGATTCTGGTGGTGGTCGGAACGGTGGTCACCTCGGTGCTCGGCGGCTACGCCTTTGCCCGGCTCCAGTTTCCGGGGCGGGACAAGATCTTCCTGATGTACCTCGGCACCCTGATGATCCCCTTCGTCGTGCTTATTATTCCCATGTACCAGCTCATGGTGCTCATGGGCTGGGCCAACACGATGGCCGCGCTGATCATCCCCTGGATTTTCAGCGCCTACGGCACCTTCCTCATGCGCCAGTTCTTCCTCTCGATTCCCAAGGAGCTAGAAGAGGCCGCGCTGATCGACGGGGCCTCGCGGCTGACGATTCTCTGGCGCATCATCGTGCCCATCAGCATGCCCGCCATCGCCACGCAGGCCACCTTTACCTTCCTCTATGCCTGGAATAGTTTTTTCTGGCCACTGGTTATCATCAACACGGGCAACACCAACAACCACGTTTTGACCCTGGCGCTGAATGTCCTCCAGGGGCGCGCGGCGGAGAGCCCCAACCTGGTCATGGCGGGCGCGGCCATCGCGGTGCTACCTCCCATGCTCATCTTCATCTTTGCACAGCGCTACTTCGTTGAGGGCGTCGCCACTACAGGGCTGAAAGGCTAAACTCTTGGACGCAGCCGGGCACTGGTTTCTGGACGAGCATGGTCGTCGCCTGCTCCTGCGCGGTGTGAACCTCGGCGGGAGCAGCAAGGTTCCCACCACGCCACCGGGAGCCACGCATTTTCCCACCGATTTCTCCGAGCACCGCACGGCCTCCTTCGTCGGGCGACCCTTCTCACTGGCAGAGGCTGACGAGCACTTCCGCCGACTGCGCCATTGGGGCTTCAACTGTCTGCGCTTCCTCACCACCTGGGAGGCCATCGAGCACGCGGGACCGGGCGAGTACGACGAGGAATACCTGGGCTATCTCCACGAGGTCGTACGGCGTGCGGGGGAGTACGAGTTCTTTATCTTCATCGACCCGCATCAGGATGTGTGGAGCCGCATGACGGGCGGCGATGGCGCGCCGGGCTGGACGCTGGAGTTGGTCGGCTTCGAGCCCACCCGGCTGGATGCCTCCGAGGCTGCCATCACGATGCAGGCACGCTACCCCGACTATGGGCAGATGGTCTGGCCCAACAACTGGGGTCGGCTGGCGAGCGCCACGATGTTCACATTGTTCTTCGGCGGCGAGCACCTGGCCCCGCTGCTGCGCGTGGGCGATGAGTCCATCCAGAGCTATCTCCAGCGCCATTTCATCGGCGCGCTGCGCCAGGTCGCCGAGCGGATGCGTGGCCTGCCCCACGTCATCGGCTACGATAGCCTCAACGAACCCAGCCGGGGCTACCTTGGCATCGCGCGGCTAAGTGACTCTCTGCCCGTCTACGGCAGCGCCCCGCAACTCACCGGGTTCGAGTCCATGATCGTAGGCTCCGGTTTCCCCGTCGAGGTTCCGCTCATCGAGCAGCAGGGTCTGGTGCAGCGCCCCGCCGGGCGCACGACGCTGAATCCGGCAGGGCATTCCGCCTGGCACGACTCCGCGCTCGATCCCTGGCGGATGCACGGCGTCTGGGAGGTGGATGCGAGCGGGAAGCCCCACCTGTTGCAGGATGGCTACTTTGCAGGCTTCGAGTTTTTCCGGGATGGCGTGCGCCCCTTCGCGCGCCGCTATGCCGAGGCTCTGCGTGAGGTTCATCCCGACGCGTTCCTGTTCATTGAGGGCGAGCCTGGCGCACCGGAGCCCCTGGCCTGGGAGGACGCGCCACAGGAGCGCATCGTCAATGCCAGCCACTGGTACGATCTGCTGACGCTGATTACCAAGCGCTACGACCCCGCCGCGTGCCTCGTGTGGGGCGCGCCGGGCGAGACAGTGACGGGTGTTGAAGCGGTCCGCGAGTCTTTCGAGGAGCAGATCGGGGCCATCGTCAAGGAATCGCGGCGCGAGTTGCAGGGCGTGCCCACGCTGATCGGGGAGTTCGGGGTGCCCTTTGATTTGAATGAGAAACGCTCGTACCGGACGGAGGCGTTCGGCGCGCAGGCAGCGGCGCTCGCCCGCTACTACGATGCGCTGGATGCGCACCTAGCCCACGGAACGCTCTGGAATTACACGGCGGACAATGAAAACGAGTGGGGCGATGGGTGGAACGGGGAGGATCTGAGTATTTTTAGTCGCTCCCAGCAGTGGAATCCCTATGATCTGGACAGTGGCGGGCGGGCGCTGGAGGGTTTTGTCCGCCCCTATGTGCGCGGCTGTGCCGGAACACCAACCAGGATGCGCTTTGATCATCAGAGTGGGGAGTTTGAGCTGTGGGTGGAGTCAGAGGCCAACGAGATACCGACGGAGTTGTTTGTGCCACGATTCCAGTATCAGGCGGGGTACGAGGTCGAGG
>JACCSL010000144.1 GCA_013812995.1 Ardenticatenales bacterium
GTCAAGGTCAAGGTCCGCGACGAGTTCGCGGCGCTGGGTGTTGAGCTGCGCGGCTTCTACGTTGAGAATGTCTCCCCCACCGAAGAGACGCAGAAGGCCATCGACGAGCGAGCGGCAATGGGAGCCATCGGCGACATGAACAACTACCTGCGCTTCAAGGCCGCCCGCGCGATGGGCGATGCCGCGCAGCAGTCCGGGGGCGAAGCGGGTGGCATGACGGGCGCAGGCATAGGTATGGGTGCCGGCATGGGCATGGGCGCGATGATGGCGCAGATCCTGGGCCAGTCCATGCAGCAGCAGCCACAGCCCCCTGCCGCCCCGGCGGCTCCCCAACAGCCCTCTGCTGGAGCAGCTACCCAGACGGCCCCTGTTTCGGAGACGCCAGTTGGCCCTGGCACGGTAGAGGTAGCCTTCACGGCTCTTGAGCTGCTCGTGGGTCGCCAACTTGCCATACCTCAGGAGGAGCGCAACAAGATTCTCCAGAAGTTGGCAACAATGGAGGTCGAGTTTGCGAAGGAAGACACGGATCTGATGGTCATCAAGACCATGCGCAAGGAGCTGGCGGAGACCTGGCCCTGGCTCACTGAGGAGATCGACGTGCTCTTCCGCCAGCCTGTCATTGAGCAAGAGATGGCCGACGCGGCACGCCGTTTCATGAGTAGCTAGGTCGCCGGGCATTCAGAAGGGGTCTCCTGGAGAGGCCCCTTTTTTTGTTCCGATTTGCCTTGCCTTTCCTTCTCCCGTACTCTACCGCCGTTGCACCTGCCCGACCCTATCCTGCCCAGCGAGGAAGAGATGGCTGATCTCACTGCCGCTCTACAGTTTCTCCAACGATTGATTCAAACGCCCAGCCTGCCCGGTCAGGAAGAGGCGATGGCGGCCCTCGTCCTGGCCGAGATGCGCACCCTCGGCTACGATGAGGCGTGGATGGATGAGGCAGGCAATGTGATTGGCCTGATTCGCGGCCGGGGCGAAGTGCCTGCCCTGATGTTCAATACCCATCTGGACCATGTGGACCCTGGCGACCCTGCCACCTGGCCCGCGTATGGTCAGCCCTACAGCGGTGCCGTCCACGAGGGGAAAGTCTGGGGGCGCGGCGCGAGCGACATCAAGGGTCCCCTGGCCGCTCAGGTGCATGGCGTGGCGCGACTGCTCCAGGCAGGCGAGCGCCCACCGGGCGATGTGTATGTCAGTGCGGTGGTTCAGGAAGAGGTGGGCGGCCTGGGCGCGCGTCTCCTGGCCCAGACCCTCAAGGATACCGTGGCCTATGTCGTTATCGGCGAACCCAGCTCGAATGAGCTGCGGCGGGGTCACCGAGGGCGCACCGAGTTGGTGGTTCATGTGGTGGGCCGTGCGGTTCATGCCAGCGCCCCGGAAAGAGGCGTCAACCCGCTCTTTGTCCTCGCCAACTTCCTCCAGCGCCTGCCCTCCCTGGAGATGGCCCTGCATGACGAACTGGGCTACAGCTCCGTTGCCCCGACCCTGATTCGCACCGACCAGAGCAGCGCCAATGTCATCCCTGGCGAGGCGTGGCTGACGCTGGACTGGCGCAATATCCCCGGCGAGAGTAACGAGGACGCGCAGAACAAGGTACACCCCTTGCTTACGGATAGCCTGATCGAGGGGGCAATCGGGGAGATTTTGCTGGCGGCGACAGATCGGGTCAGCTTCACGGGCTATGAGCGCGCTATGCAATCGGATAACCCTGCCTACAGCTTGGGTGCAGATCACCCTGCGGTGCGCGCGGCGGAGCAGGTGCTGGCTGAGGGGCTGGGGCGTGAGATTCCCACCAAACTCTGGCGCTTTGCCACTGATGGGGGACATTTCGCCCGCGTAGGTATGACGGTTATCGGCTTTGGGCCGGGCGATGAGCGTGTGGTTCATACCGTCAACGAGCATATCGACCTGGACGAATGGACAGAGGCGCTACATGCCAACGCCATTCTGGCCCAGAGATGGTTAGCTTTCAAATAATGGGTGTGTGTCACAACGTACTCGTGACAGCCCCCTCAGAATAACTATAATACTCCGTAGCAAACGGCGCATCGCGAGGTAGCCTTATGATGATTTATCAAGTCTCTTATGTCATTCGGGGCCAGAAAAACACCGGGAAGATCGAGCAGATCGACCACTATCCCAAACCAGGAGAGACGGTCCATCTGGAGGGGCGCACCTACCGCATTGTGGAGGTTCAGGATCTCATACCGCCCCGTGCCAAATTCTGCTATGTTCATGCCCTATGTGAGCCGACCTGAGCCCAGGAAAAGCGTTCTTATCTGTCTCTCGTATATCAAAAAAGAAGAACGGCGCGGATGATTCCCGCGCCGTTCTTCTTTTTATTGCCTACTACCCCTGCTTGATGGCATAGGTAGTAACCAGGTCTCCCAGGTTAATCGGCACCGCGAGGTGCTCGACGCGAATCAGGCGAATCAGCCTGTCAGCAACGCGACGTAACGATCCATTGAGCGCGCCTAACCGGGAAATCAGATAGCTGATCCGTTGATAGCGGCCCTCGGCCTGTGCCCCCACCACCTGAAAGCCGACCCGGCTGAGCATCTCCGCCAGCGTGCGGCGCGAAAAATAGACAATGTGCATCTCCATGAGCCAGGGCCAGCGTGGCCCCATCAGCCGCGCAAAGGGCGCATCCATGTCAATCGTATGGATGGCAACGAGCCCGCCCGGTTTCAGCACACGATGAATCTCCTTCAGGTGACTCTTGGGGTCATTCAGGTGTTCGACGACATCCCACGAGGTCGCCACATCGAACCAATCATCGGGGAACTCCGCCTGCTCCAGTGTCCCTGTCTTCACCTTGAGGCCGCGTTCGCGACAGAGATTGGCCGCCCAGCGGGAAAGTTCCGTGCCGTAGGCGTCCCATCCCCGCTGTTGAGCAATCTCGACGAAAACCCCTGTGTAGGCTCCGACATCCACGATGCGCTTGCCGTGATGATTCCCCACGCGCCGCTCGATGGGCTCCAGGTGGCGCTGGAAGGTTAGAACCCGTCCCTGCCGCTCCTGCTCATAGAGCGGGTCCACCACCTGCTCGTACTCCTCAATCAGA
>JACCSL010000147.1 GCA_013812995.1 Ardenticatenales bacterium
GTGCTGCCCTGCGGGGCGGGCAAGACCATCGTTGGCCTGGCCGCGATGGCCGCGGTCGGGGCCAGCACCCTCATCCTCACCCCCAACACCGTCGCGGTGCGCCAGTGGATCCAGGAGATCGCCGACAAGAGCACCGTGCCGCGCGAGGCCATCGGGGAGTATACGGGCGAGGTCAAGCAGATTCGCCCCGTGACGCTTTCCACCTACCAGACACTCACCTACCGCAAGGGGAAGGGCGGCGTATTCCCACACCTGGCGCTGTTCAATGAGCGCGATTGGGGACTCATCATCTACGACGAGGTGCACCTCCTACCCGCCCCCATCTTTCGCGTGACGGCCGACATCCAGGCACGACGGCGGCTCGGGCTCACCGCGACTCTCGTGCGCGAGGACGGGCGCGCGGAGGATGTCTTCTCGCTCATCGGCCCCAAGAAGTACGATGTGCCCTGGAAGGAGCTGGAGGCGCAGGGCTGGATTGCCACCGCCGACTGCACCGAGATCCGCATTTCCCTGCCGGATGCCGAGCGGCTTGCCTACGCCGTGGCGGAGGAGCGCAGCAAGTACGCGGTGGCCGCGCAGAACCCGGCCAAGCTCCAGGTGCTCGACGAGCTCCTCGCCAAGCACCAGAGCGATACGGTGCTCGTCATCGGGCAGTACATCGAGCAGTTGGAGGCGGTCGCGCGCCACCTGGACGCACCCCTCATCACTGGCAAGACCCCCGTGCGCGAGCGTGAGAAGCGCTTTGCGGCGCTGCGCAGTGGCGAGATTCGGCTGCTGGTGGTCTCGAAGGTCGCCAACTTCTCCATCGATCTACCCGATGCCAACGTCGCCATCCAGCTCAGTGGCACCTTCGGCTCGCGCCAGGAAGAGGCGCAGCGGCTGGGCCGCATCCTGCGCCCCAAGGCCGCCGGGACGCTCGCGCACTTCTACAGCCTGGTCACACGGGACACGCGCGACCAGGAGTTTGCCGCCAACCGCCAGATGTTCCTGACCGAGCAGGGCTATCGCTACACCATTCTCTACGCCGACGAGGTGGCCGCGTATGAGCCCGCCCGCACCCCCACAGGAGAGCCCTAGATGCGAGAGGACGACCCACCCGACATCGTGGCGCTGGCCCTGGCCGATCTCACCGTGCCACAGCTACGCGAGATTGCGCGCGGCTTTGGCTGGAAGCTGAGCGGGTTGCGCCGCGAGGAGGTCATTGCCCAGATGGCTGCCCACTACGCCAACCCGGCGCACGCGGCGTCCCTCCTGGCCCCGCTTCCAGAGGCGGAGCGCCGCCTGCTCGCGCTGCTGGCGTGGCTCGGTTGGCAGCCGGAGCACCGCCTGCTCCCTATGCTGCACACCCTGGCGGGATTGCTGCCGGCCGGATGGCTGGGCCTCACCCCCGGCGAGGCGCACCTGGCCGAGTTCCGGCGGCGCGGGCTGCTGTTGGTGGTACGGAGCATGCCCCCCAGCGTGGCGGGGGTCGCGCCCGTGCTCCTCCCACAGCTACTGCCCATCCCAGAGCTCCTGCCACCGGCACGCGCGCTGGCAAGCCTGCGTCCCCTACCAGCGGCCTCGCCCCTGCTCTATCTCCTGGCGGCCTGGCAGGGACTCGCGGAGGCAGGGCCTGTCCCGCCCGTCTCACCCTTCGAACCCACCGTGGGGGTGCAGGGCGCGCAGGGCTGGCCCGTGGTGCCGGGCGAGCAGGGAACGGTTGCCTACGCCCCGCTACGCGCGACCCGCATCCCCATTGGACACTCGCCCTTTCCCGCCAGCCTGCGCGACGCGCTGCGCCCGCGTCTTGCGCCCGAGCCCGGGATGGCGGAGTTCTTCCTGGCGCTACTCATCGAGGTGGGACTCGTGGCCCATAACAAGGCAGGCCACATCGTAGCGGACGAGACCACGCTCCAGCAGCTCTTGCTGTTGCCTGCCGACCAGCAGAGCCACCTCCTGGTGAACAGCTGTGTGGAGATGCCCTACGGCCTGTGGGACGAGTATTCGCTGACCCAGCAGGGCCATCCCTCGCTCCGCCTCTTTCGCCAGGGCAGCGCCTGGCACTTCGCGCCGCAGCACTTCTCCGAGCACCTGGCCCAGATGCGCAGCTTCTTCCTGACCAGCCTGCGCTGGCTGCCGCTCCAGCG
>JACCSL010000161.1 GCA_013812995.1 Ardenticatenales bacterium
GTAATCCACCTGTCCCAGACGCCCCACTGCCGTGGTGAGCGAGGAGCAGAGAGCCAGGAAGTCCAGCGAGCTGTCGGTAAAGAGGCGCTCCAGAACCCGCGTTCCCTGAATTTTCGGCCCCATGACGCGGGCCACCTCCTGCGCGCTCTTCAGCTGCACCAGCCCACCTGCCGGAACCCCCGCCGCGTGGATGACGCCGTGGATGGCCCCGAAACGCTCGCGCGCCGCTGTCACCACCTGCCGCATGGCGGCCTCGTCCGTCACATCGGCAGCGGCAATGAGAAGCTGGCTACCCCGCGCCTCCATCTCGCGCAGTTGGCGAATCTTCCGGCTCGTGGTGTCGCCCGCCTCATGGCTTGTGAGCCATGCGTCCCACAACTCGCGGGCGGGGAAGTCGGAGCGGCCCACCAGAACGAGATTCGCCTGGACGGTCTGGGACAGATGCTCGGCGAAGGTGATTCCAAGACCACCCAGGCCGCCCGTAATCAGGTAGGTTCCCTGCTCGCGCAGCCCCGCTGTGGGCTTGGGCAGTTCATCGAGATGGGCGGGCTTGAAGCTTTTCTCCCAGCGCCGTCCACTCCGATAGGCCACGAAGGGCTCAGTCGCTGGGGAGGTTGACTCCCAGGCGAGCTGCTCCAGCAGCCGCTCCTCCTGCCAGCCGGCAGGCAGGGGCCAGGCAATGTCGATGCTCCGGCAGCTCACATACGGGTACTCCCTGGGGATCACCATACAGGGGCCGACGAGCGTTGCGCGCTCCGGGGAAAGCAGATCGTTGCCAACCACCTCCTGGGCGTTGCTCGATACCACCAGTAGCTTCACAGGCGTCGTGATGCGCTGTGTGCCCAGCGCCTGTGCCAGGTAGAGCAGTGCGTAGAAACCAAAGCTGAGTTCCTGCTCCACAGAGCGCGCCTCGGAGGCCACGCTCCAGAAGTGAACAATGCGCGCGGGCGTCAGCTCCTGCTCCTTGAGCGTGGCAAGCAGGCTCTCGTACTCCCCGCGCTGATCGGGGTTGATCTCGAAGTCCTCCGCGCCGCGTTTCCGGAAGGAGCTCCCCGGCTGCACGGTGATGACCCGCGCACCCTGCGCCCGAAGCTGGGCAGCAAAGCGGCTTCCCGGCCCGTCGGGGGTGACGAAGAGCAGCCAGGGGCCGTCCTCGGAGTGCTTTCCATTGGTCGAAATCCCCTGCGCGGACTCCTGCCACACAGGAACGTAGAACCAGTCCGCGACGTCGCCCTTTTTCTCCAGCATCCCCTCGTGGAATGCCGCGCCTTCCGCGACGTGGGTGGGGCGCAGGTCAATCCAATAGCGCTGCCGCTGGAAGGGATAGGTGGGCAACGGCAGGCGGTGACGTTGCTCCTGCTCGTAGAACTTCGCCCCGTCCAACTCAATACCGGCTAGCCACAGGTGCCCAATGGTGGCCAGCAGGAAGGCGATATCGGACTGCTTCTCCTGCGGGTGAGGGAGGGAGGCGAGCATGAATTGGTTGGGTTTCTTATGGGGGTGCCAGCGTACGATGGTGCGCAGCACCCGACCAGGGCCAACCTCAAGCAGCACCGCATCGGGGTGCTGGAGGAGTTCCGCCAGCCCATCGGCGAAGCGCACCGTCTGCCGGATGTGGCGTGCCCAGTAGGCGGGATCAGTGGCCTGCGCCTCGGTGATCCAGGTGCCCGTGACATTGGAGAGGTAAGGCATCTGGGGGGCATGTAGTTTCACCCGGCGCACCGCCTCGGTGAACTGCGCCAGGATGGGTTCCATCATGTGCGAGTGGAACGCGTGGGAGGTATGGAGCGGGCGGCAGATGACCTTCTGGGTGCTCAACCGCGTCTCCAACTGCGCCACCGCCTCGGGTGGCCCCGAGACCACACAGAGGGCCGGGCCATTGACTGCTGCCAGGGAAAGCTCCTCGGTCAGCAGCGGCAGTAACTCTTTCTCCGCCAGCGGCACCGAGAGCATCGCGCCAGCGGGCAGACTCTGGATGAGCTGACCGCGCAGGGCGACGAGCGCCAGCGCATCCTCCAGAGAGAGAACCCCTGCGAGACAGGCCGCCACGTACTCCCCGACGCTGTGCCCGATCATGGCGGTGGGGAGTACCCCCCAGGAGAGCCACAGTTGGGCCAGCGCATACTCGATCACAAAGAGTGCGGGCTGTGTTACGTTGGTTTGTAGGAGTGTCTTCGAGGCTGCTTCTTCCTCCCCGACCGGGGGGAAGAGGATGGCGCGCAGGTCGAGTCCGCCCATGTGAGGCTTGAGGAGGGCGAGACAGCGATCCATTTCCTCGCGGAAGCGCGCTTCCTGCTCGTACAGCTCGCGCCCCATCTGGACATATTGCGAGCCCTGACCAGGGAACATGAAGGTTAGCGGGCGGTTGCATGGCTCCTGCACGCGCGAGAAGACCCGCTCGGGGGTCAGTGCTTCGAGGTGGCTGATGCTCTCTGCGATCGTGGTGCAGACCACCATGCGGCGATGGGTATGCGCCTTGCGGCCGACCTGGAGCGTGTAGGCCACATCGGCCAGGTTGATGTCAGGCTGCTGGGTGAGCGCCGCCACCAGATTCTCGTTTGCCTGCTCCAGCGCGGCATCGGTCTGCGCGGAGAGAATCAGGAGCTGGGAGGAACGGGAGGGGCCGGAGGGCGTGCGTGCCGGGGCCGCCTGGAGAATCGCATGGGCGTTGGTGCCACCTAGACCGAAGGAACTCACGCCCGCTCGCCGGGGCGTGTCGCTGTCTATCCGCCACTCAGAGCGCTGCGCATTGACATAAAAGGGGCTGCTAGCAAAGTCGATGGCCGGGTTAGGGTGCTGGAAGTGGAGGCTGGCGGGAATAACCGCATGTTTCAGTGCCTCCACAGTCTTGATGACGCCCGCCACGCCCGCTGCCGTGTCCAGGTGGCCGACGTTTGTCTTGACGGAACCAATCGCACAGAACCCCTGCGCCTGGGTGCTCGCGCGATAGGCGCGCGTCAGCGCCGCGACCTCGATGGGATCCCCCATCGGGGTCGCCGTGCCATGTGCCTCGACATAGCCGATGGTAGCCGGGTCGATCCCCGCCAGACCCAACGCGGTCTCGATGACCTCGGCCTGCCCATCCACGCTGGGTGCGGTGTAGCCGACCTTCATCGAGCCATCGTTGTTGATGGCCGAGCTAAGGATGACCGCATGGATAGTATCACCCTCCGCAACGGCCTCTTCGTAGCGCTTGAGCACCAGGATGCCCGCGCCGCTGCCCCCGACGGTACCCTGAGCATCCGCGTCAAAGGTGCGGCAGTGCCCATCGGGCGAGCCAATCCCACGATCATGGTAGAGATAGCCCATGTTCTGCGGGTGGCTGATTGTCACGCCGCCCGCCATGCAGATATCGGATTGATAGGTGAGTAGGCTGTGGCAGGCGTGGTGGAGCGCCACCAGGGAGGTCGAACAAGCGGTCTGCACGTTGACCGCCGGGCCGCGCAGGTTGAGCTTGTAGGCGACGCGGGTTGCCAGGTGATCGTTCTTGTTATGGATCAATGCCTGAAACGCATTGATCGAGCCGACCAGGTGGCCGCTGGAGGCCAGGTTGAAGAGTAGGTAGTTGTTCGCGCCCGCCCCAGCGTAGACGCCGATGGCCCCCGGAAATTTTTCGGGGTTGTAGCCCGCGTGCTCCAGCGCTTCCCAGGCACATTCCATGAAGAGGCGCTGTTGCGGGTCGGTAATCGCTGCCTCGCGGGGGGAAAAGCCGAAGAAGGCCGCATCGAAGAGCTCGATGTCTTCCAGAACTGCCTTGGCTTTCACGTAGCCGGGGTTGCGTAGCTCCGCCGGGTCGATGACGATTTTCTCCAGTTCCTCGTCCGAGAAGAAGGTAACCGACT
>JACCSL010000166.1 GCA_013812995.1 Ardenticatenales bacterium
AGCACGCTGCGCGAGTTCCTCCGCCACAAGCTGCCCGAGTACATGATCCCCGCACGATTCGTGTTCATGGACGCCTTTCCCCTCACCTCCAGTGGCAAGATCGATCGCCACCACTTACCCCTCCCGCAAGATACTCAGACAACGGTGCCGGAGTCGCAAGGAAGCTCGCGCCTCGTTCCGCTCTCTTATGCTCAGGAGCGCTTCTATTTCCTCTCCATGTTGGAGCCCGACTGCCCGCTCTACAACATATTTTTTGGTCTGGAGATCAGGGGACCGCTGGATATGACGGTTCTGGCGCGCAGCCTGGAAATCCTTGTCTTGCGCCACGACGCTTTGCGTACCACGTTTCACGCTGTCGAGGGAGAACCCAAACAAAGGGTTCACTCCGAGCCCTGGAACCCGTTGAGCTATGTGGACTTGAGCCAGATGAGCGATGAGGCGCAGCAGGACGCCATAGCGCATAGGATCCCGCAGGAAGCCGACCAGCTATTCGATCTCTCGAAACAGCCGCCGCTCCGGGTCGTTCTGCTCCGCTGTAATTCACAAAGCCATTATCTGTTCGTGACGGTCCATCACATCATTTTCGATGAATGGTCCTTTAGAATATTCCTTGATGAACTGCTTACGCTGTACCAGGCCCATAGGACCGGCAGTTCTATCTCGCTCCCTCCGCACCCCTTTCAATATCCGGGTTTTGCTATCCAGCAACGAGCGGCATTCATGCGGGCGGACCAGGCATCTCTTGCGTATTGGCGCGCGGCGCTGGACAACCTGACGACACTCCAACTGCCCACGGATTATCCTCGGCCAGCCATGAATCTCTATCAAGGAGATATGCGACACTATCGGCTGGCCTTCGCGGATATTCCAACTCTGAGATCCCTGATGGCGTCGGAAAATGTCACCCTATTTATGGTGACATTGGCGGCGTACGTTGCAACGCTCCGAGGCTGGGTAGGTCAGGACGATATCGTTGTCGGCACACCGATAGCAAACCGCTACGATGCTCAAACGGAATCTGCGATTGGACTCTATCTCAACACTCTGGTCCTACGGATCAATGCATCCGATTCGCCCTCCTTTATGACCCTTCTCGGACGAGTGAGAGATACCATGTTGGATTCTTATGAGCACCAGGATGTCCCCTTCGAAAAACTTGTCGAGATGCTTCAGCCACAACGGGATTTGAGCCGTAATCCATTGTTCCAAGTGGCGTTTACCCAGGAGAGTGCCCTGGGTTGGTCTTGGACAGTGGGGGAGCTTCACCTGTCACGCTTCGAGGCAAACGAGAACTTTACCAAGTTTGATCTCAGCCTGAACGTGGCGGAAACGACCGAGGGATTGTTGTTCTCGCTAACGTTTGATACGCACCTATTTGCTGGCGAAAGTATGGAGCACCTGCTGCAACAGCTTGGGGAACTGATGATAGAGGTTCTGGCCAGCCCCGATCAACCCTTGCCTACTGCCCTGACTCTCGATCAACCCACCGCGCCGCGTCTTCTTAGCCAGCCTGTTGAAGGAGGGGGAGCCGAGCGATTTGCAGCGACGAGCCCGGTGACCCAGACGCCCACCCACAGAGAGATGGAAGAGGCTCTTCGAGAGATCTGGCAATCGGTTTTGAGGGTCCCATACGTCTCTCTGCATGATAATTTCTTTGAGCTGGGCGGCCATTCCCTGAAAGCGATTCGCGTGGCGATGAGTGCGCAGGAGATGTTCGGGCTAGAGGTACCCCTCAAAGCCCTGTTCCTCAACCCAACTATCGAAACTCTGGCAGCCCATCTGACGGGGGAGTCCGACGGGCCGAGGAAGGCCCTGCCGCCTTTCACCCGAGCGGTCGAACGCGCCCAGTACCGTCTTTCTCATGCTCAGCAACGTCTGTGGTTTATCGACCAATTTATCGAAGAGGATACCTCCTACCTATGCTTCACCTCGGCTCAGATGAACGCTGAGGTGAGGCATGAGGTTTTCGTCGCTACGTGGCGTTACCTTATCGCGCGACACTCCATCATGCGAACGGTCTACAGGATGGAGAATGGCTATCCAGTGGCCGTTGTGTTGGAGGATGTGGCAGAAGCCATTCGCATCATTGACCTACAGGGGCTTACCCAGGAAGCGCAGGAGCTCCACCTCCAACGACATGCAGAGGTGGAGCAGCGGACACCCTTTGACCTGGAACGAGGACCACTCATTCGTATATCTCTGTTTCAGCGGGAGCGTCATCGCTATCAGATGATGGTCAATATGCACCACATCGTTACGGACTTGTGGAGTGTCGAGCTGTTATTCGAGGAGTTTTCTACGGCTTACGAAGCCCTCCTCGCTGGAGCTACCGTTCCCTTGCCTCCGGTGCATTACGAATATGTGGATTACGTTCAATGGGAAAAGCAGCTCGAAACCAGTGCCTATTGGCAAGCGGCGGAACAATACCTTCTCGATGAGTTGAGCCACCCGTTGCCCAACGTGAGGCTGCCGTACGATTTCCCCGCCCCTGAGCTCCCCATTTTCAAGGGGAGAGAGAGCCAATATGACCTGCCCCTTGATCTGCACGAACAACTTCGGGTCATCGCCCGTACTCAAGGGGTCAGCATGTTTATGCTCTACCTGACGGCCTATAGTATTTTGCTCCGACACATGACCCAACAAGACGACATCTTGATCGGGTTCCCAGCGGCAGGGCGCTCGGTAGAGGAAAGCAAATCGATCGTCGGTTTCCTGGTAAACACGCTTGTTATCCGGGTGCGCTTCGAAGAGTATACGAACACACAGACCCTGTTGCAGGGCATCCGAACCAAATGTTTACGGGCTCTGGAAACCCAACACTATCCCTTCGATGTCCTGGTGAAAAAAGTTCAACCCACGCGGCAGATCAACCGCTTATCCGCCTTGCTACCGGCTTTGTTTGCGTATGAGCCTCCAGGTTCTAAAGCGGGGACAGGGATGCTTCAGCTTCAGATAGAGGATGCGCCGGAACGAAGCAGCAAATTTGACCTATCGATGACTATTTTCGAGGAGCCCGACCGGGCGGGGCTGGCAGTCACGTACAACACTTCCCTCTTCAAGACTTCGACCATTGATACCCTTGCCCACCAGTTTGTCCACATCTTACGACAGATGGCCGCCACCCTGTAGGCTTGTTTATGAATCAAGCTGAAGACTCAAGATGGATTGTGCGACCCCGACCGCGACCAGACGCCGCCTTGCGACTTTTCTGTTTGCCCTACGCAGGAGGTGGAGCTTCGCTCTACTGGAGATGGTCTGGGGACTTGCCGCCCGGGGTGGAACTCGTTGCCATCCAGTTGCCTGGGCATGAAAGCCACATGGAGCTTCCCGCCTTTTCTTATCTGGATGACCTTCTCCCACCCTGTGTGGAACACATCGCGCCCCTTCTGGACAAACCTTTCATCTTGTTTGGTCACAGCATGGGGGCGCTCATTGGGTATGAGCTGGCCCTCTATTTGCAGAACAACGGATACCCACAGGCGCACCACCTCTTCGTCTCTGCTTTCCGGGCACCCCATGTTCCTGACCACCTACCCGACGTGCATCGCTGGAGCGACGAGGAGTTACAGCAATTCATGATCGATGAGTATGCGATGCCCCGCGAGGTTTTTGCCTATCCGGGCTTCAACGAGTTGATGCTCCCGACGCTACGGGCAGACTTGATGCTCTGTGCAACTCATCGCTGCAAGAGTGCGTGGCTACTTCACACGCCGCTGACC
>JACCSL010000176.1 GCA_013812995.1 Ardenticatenales bacterium
TTGCTGCCCCAGGAGGTCACCAGACGGCCCTCCTCGACCATCTTCTCTGTTTCGAGGGCCACGGTCTCAGCACTTACGGTCCCAGCACGCTCGCCGATCAGTTCAGAAATGGCAAGAATATTGGTGCGAAAATCGCGCCCGGCCTTGGCGGCCAGTGAGGGGTTCGTTGTGACGCCATCAAGGATTCCCCACGAATCAGCGATGCGGATCTCGTCGAGAATGGCGGTGTCGAGAAAAATCTTCATAAATCATTCACCTGTCGCGTGTTTAGGGTTGTTCTGCATCTTCTTCCGCATCCATCTGCTGGAGTAGGGCCTCGTCCCGCTGTTTCTGCCACCAAAAGACACCAATCAGTCCGGCGAGAAAGCCTAGAATGGCAGGGAGCCAACGTGGAGATTGAGGTGGTGGGGATGGGGGCATCTTGAACCGCGCCTTCTGGGCAGGATGGTTGCTTCACCAGGGTATTGTAACACCCCAGGAGGGCAGAGAAAAGACGCCGAATCGTTCATCTCCATTTTTCACTGGAGGTTTGTCCGCCTCAAACCTCCATGTTATGATTGCCCGCTATGACGATCAATACATGTACCTACGGGGTATATGCTGTTGCTAGGCTGTCCTGGGAGGAAACGTGACCTTCGGACGTATCACCATTGTACTCACCGTAATCTTAGCCATCTTCCTCGCCTTTATTTACTACCTGCCCGCGATGCCCTGGTTCTTACCGACGGCGGCGGTCGATGAGGCGCAGGGGATTGATGACCTGCTTCGCCTGATGATGGTTGTGGGCGGCGGGCTGTACATTTTTATACAGGGATTTTTGCTCTACTTCGTGTGGCTCTACCGCCGCAAGCCCGAGGATGGCGAGGATGCTGTAGGCCGCGCCCTTCATGGGGACAACCGCCTGGAGATTGCCTGGACGGTGGCCCCGGCGCTTTTCATTGTGGTTCTCACAGTGCTCAGTTTGCGGGAGCTTGATAAGCTTGGGCTGAACGAGCCGCGTGAGGGCGCAAGAGTCATTGTCGTCACCGGCCAGCAGTTCGCGTGGACCTTCGCCTACCCGGAAACGGGCATCACCGAGGTGAACACCCTGACCCTACAGAAGGATGTCCCTGTCACCTTCAATATCACCGCCGTGGATGTGACTCATGCGTTCTGGATACCCAATTTTCGCATCAAGCAGGATGCCACACCCGGCTTCACACTCTCCGTAACGATGACGCCAAATAAGGTGGGCGAATTTCCCTTCCGCTGCGCGGAGTTCTGCGGCGCGGGACACTCGTCCATGCTCGCCAAGGTGAATGTTTTGGAGGAAGCGGAGTATCTGGTCTGGCAGGAGACGAAGCTCGCGGGCGGTGGGCCCGGCGCGGATGCCAACCCCGAGGAAATCGCCGCCTATGGCCTGGAACTCTATACCGCTCAGGGATGTGGTGCCTGTCACGCTCTGGAGGCGGGAGGCACCAGCGGCGCGGTTGGTCCCACCCATAATGGCCTGGGTACCACCGCCGAGCAGCGCGTGGAGGCCGCCGATTATACTGGCAGCGCAACGACAGCCGAGGAATACCTGCGCGAGAGTCTTCGAGAGCCCGGCGCGCACATTGTTGAAGGATTCCCACCGGCCATGCCTCCCTACGGGGAAGACAAACTCCCTGAGGGAGACTTGAACGCATTGGTCCAGATGTTACTGCAACAGAAGTAGGAGGACAGGTGGTAGGCCACATCGTTACGTTCGTACAACATCTACAGGCGCACGCCCGGCAGCTTCCCCGACTGGGACGAGCTGGAAGCGCTTTTCTCCTCGCCCTGTTGCTCGTGATGGTCGGCACGGGGCAGGCACTCGCGCAGGCACCGGAAGGGACAGCGAATGCCAACCCCACCCTCACGACAATGCTCGGAATCACAATGGGGGTTCTGGGCGTTGGTCTGCTAACAGCGGTTCTCATCAGCTTCGTCGTCTGGGCGACCGGCACGCGCAACCCGCTGATTCCCACAGATGAAGAGATGGAGCACAGCTTCCGCCGCTACTTCTGGTTCAGCGTGGACCATAAGGTGATCGGAATCCAGTATTTCTGGACCTCTCTCTTCTTCTTCTTCATTGGTGGTCTCATGGCGTTGCTCGTGCGTTGGGAACTGGCGCAGCCTGGACTTACCTTCACACCGGATCAGTACAACCAGTTCTTCACAATGCACGCCACGATCATGATCTTCCTGTTCATCATCCCCATGCTCGTCGGGGCCTTCGGGAACTATGCGGTGCCCCTCATGGTCGGCACCTTCGACATGGCCTTCCCGAAGCTGAACGCGCTCTCCTACTGGCTGGTGCCGCCGGGCGCGCTGATTATCATGGCGGGTTTCTTGGCCGAGTCAGGGACAGCCAAGGCGGGGTGGACCTCCTATCCACCCGTTGCCCTCCAGGGCGGTGCAGGGCAGATGCTCTGGCTACTGGGGGTCTTCGTCCTGGGGTGGAGCAGCATTGTTGGCGGTATGAACTTCCTTGTGACCATCATGAACATGCGCACGAAGGGCGTCCATTATTTCCGCCTGCCGCTCTTTGTCTGGGCCATCGCGACCACCGCAGTCCTTGCGGTCCTTGGCACGCCCTCGCTCGCCGCTGCCGTGACGCTACAGTTCATGAACATCGCCTTTGGCTTTCCCTTCTTTGACGCCGCGAAGGGTGGTAACCCGCTGATGTGGCAGCACGTCTTCTGGTTCTACTCGCACCCGGCGGTCTACATCATGATTCTGCCCGCGTTCGGCATCGTCTCGGAGATTATCCCGGTCTTCAGCCGCAAGCCGCTCTTCGGCTATCGGGCGCTGGTGTATGCGACGGCGGGCATCGGGGTGCTAAGCTTCCTCGTGTGGGCACACCACATGTTCGCCTCCGCGATGTTCCCGTGGCTGCGAATTCCCTTCATGCTCACGACGATGCTCATTGCTGTGCCAACAGGGATCAAGATTTTCAACTGGCTTGGAACTCTGGCGTTCGGGAAGATTCGCCTGGAAACTCCCATGCTCTTCTCCTTGGCACTGGTGTCGATGTTCGTCATCGGCGGTATCTCTGGAGTCTTTCTCGGCTCCGTTCCCGTAGACCTCCACCTGCACGACACCTACTTCGTCGTGGCGCACATTCACTATGTGCTCTTCGGCGGCTCGGCCTTCGCCATCTTCGGCGGCATTTACTACTGGTTCCCGAAAATGTTTGGGCGGATGCTCAACGAGTCGCTTGGCAAGATTCACTTCTGGCTCTCGTTCATCGGCTTTAACGTGGCCTTCCTGCCCATGCACGCGGTTGGAGCATTGGGAATGCCGCGCCGCTATGCCGACTACGACATTGCCTTCACGGAACTGAACCTGACCATCAGCATCGGGGCCTTTCTGTTGGGCTTCGCACAGCTCATTCTTATCTACAACATGCTTCGGGCTTTCCAGGTGGGGAAGGTGGCTCCGGCCAACCCCTGGAACGCGCGGACGCTGGAGTGGCTGACCACCTCGCCCCCGCCGCACTACAACTTTGAGGAGCCGCTGACCGTGGATCACGATCCCTACGACTACGGGCGGCGCATCAGCAGCCCCGAGGCACTGCCGGTGCCCGGTGACTGATTTATCAACTAAGACAAGCTGTTTGTTGCTCAAGGAGTGCGGTGGATGAACCCAGAAATTGCCCGAAAGTTTATAGCCAACCAAGAAACGGGCACCGGTGTCTCAAATGACAAGCTCGGCATGTGGATATTCCTGGCCTCGGAGGTGATCTTCTTCGCTGTCCTGATTGCAGGTGTGTTCGTGCTTCGCCTCCGCAACCTGGAGGACTGGGCGATACACAAGGAGGCAGGTACCGCGACCTTCCTCGCGACGGTCAACACCTTCATCCTGATTATGAGTAGTGTTTTCGTAGTCAGCGCCATCGACGCCATTCAGCGTGGCAAAGAGCAGATGATGAAGCTCTGGCTCTGGCTAACCCTTATCGGCGGCTGCATCTTTCTCTTTGTCCAGAGCCTGGAGTGGGCAGAGCTGGAGCATGGCCTGCATGAGATTGGCCTCCCGGCTGGCATCGTTGGGGGCGCGCAGGAAAGTATCTTTGCCTCCGGCTTCTACACGCTCACGGGCTTTCACGGGACCCACGTTGCCATCGGCGTCCTGCTCCTGATCTATGTGCTCATCCGCGCCCATCGTGGGGACTTCACGCCGCGCCAGTATAACGCACTGGAGATGTGGGGGCTCTACTGGCACTTCGTGGACCTGGTGTGGATTATCCTTTTCACGATTCTCTACCTGCTTTAAGTAGAAGGGTTACGCTAATGGCGCAAGTTAAAGTGCATGAAACCCCCGTGGATGACGAGCACCTCGATCATGACCACGATCATCATGGGGGCTCTTTCCAGACCTACTGGATTATCGCGGGCGTGCTCCTCGCTGCTACCTTAACGGAGGTCTACCTCTCCGAGCAGCTCCCAGCAATGGGTATTACCGGGGGCGCGCTGGCTGGGGCAATGCTGGGCATCGCAGTCTTCAAAGCAGCGCTGGTGATTATGTTCTACATGCACCTCAAGTATGAAAAGGGCATTCTCTGGCTGATCTTCCTGCTGCCCTTCTTCCTCGTCTCGCTGCTGTTCTTTGCGCTCTTTGCCCAGCCCTGACCGCTGGAAATACTTTTATAAACGGGAACCCGGAAGGTTCCCGTTTTTATTTCTCGCCCGTCATCCATACCTCCCGCCCATCCGTCATGAGGTGAATCGTGCCCTGCGTGTCCGTGCGGAAACTTTGAACCCCCATCGCCTCCAGCCGCGCCAGTACCTCCGCGTGCGGGTGTCCAAAGCGATTGTCCCGCCCCGCTGAGATCAAGGCATACCGAGGCTCTGTCGCATCTAAAAAGGTTTGGGTCGAAGAGGTCTTGCTGCCGTGGTGTGCCACCTTGAGAAGCTGGCAGCGGGCCAGTTGTCCGCTCCGCACCAGCCGTGCCTCCGCCTCCGCCTCGATATCGCCTGTCAGGAGCGCGCAGAAGTTCCCGTAGCTCAGCCGGAGCACCACAGCGTTGTCATTCAAACTCTCGAAGGGCTCGCCGGTGGGTGCCAGGACCTCCAGCACCGCCCCATCGCCCAGATGCCAGCGCTGCCCTGGCGTTGCCGTCAGCGGCGCGAGGGACTGAGCCGCCAGCGCGCTTTCCCAGGCCCGATATAGCGCCGTCGTGTGCCCATGACCCGAGTCCATGACCTGCACCAGCCGGTAGCGGGAGAGCAATTCCGGTAGCCCGCCCAGGTGGTCGGCGTCCGCGTGGGAGAGAATCACCAACTCGATGGTGCGATCCCAGGGCGGAAGTTGTTCGCCCAACTCAGCGAGGAGGGGAACGGGATCAGGGCCGCCATCAATCAAAATCTGTTTGCCATCCGGCGCGACAATCAGCAGCGCATCACCTTGTCCCACATCAAGCGCGTAGAGGTGCAGGCGACCATCGGCCTGCTGCGCTCCTACCCACCAGGGCAGAAAAGCAACGAGCAGCGCCCCGCCCCAGCGTATCGCTGTCCGGCGCGGTACCAGGGGCACGAGTGCTGGCGCTGGCTGCTCGGGAACGGGTGCTGGAGCAGGCGTGCGCTGCCACCACCAGAGAGCCAACGCGCCGTAGAGGGACCAGATGCACCAGGTCGGAAAGGGGCCAATGGTGAGACTCGCGAGGGGAAACTGGGCGGTCCATCGGACCATCGCCAGCGTCCAGGCCAGGGCCGCGTAGGGAACGGCTGCCAGGAATTTCCCCAGCGGGAGCCAGAGCATCCCCGCCAGGGTCGCGATGCCACCGCTTGCCAGCAGCCAGGACTGAACCGGCAGAATCAGCAGGTTGGTGAGTAGCGAGATGACAGAGAAGCGACCAAAGGTTCCCACAATGAGCGGCGTCGTGATGATCTGGGCAGCTAGCGTAATCAGCAGCGCATCGCCCAACAGGGGAAGCACGCGCCGCTTCATCTGTTCGGGTAACCCAAGATGATGCTCCAGGAATCGTTCCGTCCACCCAGTGAGTGGATTGACCAGGAGGATCAGCCCGAGCGTTGCCAGCACTGAGAGCTGAAAGCCGACATCGTAGAGTTGCCCCGGCTGAAGCGCGGTCATCATGAGCACCGCGAAGGCCAGGGTGTTGAGCGCGGCACTCTCCCGGCGTAGCAGCAGTGCCAGAATCGAGATGATGCCCATGATCGCTGCGCGCATGACGGGCGGATCGCCGCCAACCAGCAGGGCATAGAGCAGAATCGCAGCGATGGCAACGAGCGAGCCGCGTTTCTCCCCCAGCAGGGCGCGGCCCATCACGAGGAAGATGGCGGAGAGAATCGCGAAGTTTGAGCCGCTGATGACCAGGACATGCGTTGTGCCCGTCGTGTTGAACGCTTCCATGACATCCTTGGGGATCCCGCTCTCGATGCCCAGGAGAATGCCGCTCATCAGCGCGGCGTGCGGCTCGGGAAGTATCTGCTGCACCGTGTGCTCGGCGCGTTCCCGGAACGCGAATAAAACCCGGAAGAGGATTGATCCCTGTCCCTGCGCCACCAGGCTTCCGTGTCCCTGCCGGAGCAGAGAGTAGATGCCCTTGTGCGCCAGGAAGGCCCGATAATCAAAGTCCTCCAGCATTGGCGGCGTAATCAATTCCCCCGATAGCCTTAACTCATCCCCGTACTGATAGGGAGGATAGGGCGGAAGGTTGACCAGGAAGCGTCCTGTAACAGTCGCGGGAACCCCCTCCTCTACCTCAATCGTGCTGGACTCCACCTCGTAGCGCGTGTAGCTGCCACGCGCCTCCGGGTAGCGAACCACTGTGCCACGCACGGTTACCATGCCAAGGTCGTTGTAGGTCGCGAGGTCGCTGGGAGCGAAGTCGGGGCGGTGGGCGGCCCCGCGCGCGGCACCCAGGGTGAGCGCCAGAGCCAGCAGCGTGGTGTAGAGCGATGGGGAGAAGAGCAATCCCGCGTGGGGCGGCGAGCGTCGCGAGGTGCCAAGAACAATCAACGGGGCGAGCGCCGCCAGAGCAAGCCAATGCCACCCCTCAAGGGGGAGCCGCTCACCAAAGCAAAGACCGACCAGCCAAAGCAAAACAAGGGGTACCAGAGGTGCAGCCACCCATTCCTCCAAAAATAAAATAAGCCATCAATCTGCCTCGGTCCAGGTGTGGCGCGTGGCGTAGTCGAGCAGCGGCGGGCGCAGGGTGATGACCTCAAGTTCCGTTTCACATTCCGGGCAAAAGAGGGTTGTTCCCATCTCATGCTCACCCAGCCGCAGGTCGATTCGACACTCACATTCCGGGCACAGTGCTTTCATAAGAGTCATCACTTTCAGGTAATAAAAAAGACCGCCCCAAGCTTTTTGGGACGGCCTCTTCGAAATTGGCCTAGAGGAGATAGTCGCGCAGTCGGCGACTCCGGCTAGGGTGGCGCAGCTTGCGCAGTGCCTGGACCTCAATCTGCCGGATGCGCTCGCGGGTCAGCCCATACTTTTTCCCGACCTGCTCTAGTGTCAGGCTGCGGCCATCCTTCAAGCCGTAGCGCAGTTGGAGAATTTGAACCTCGCGCGGGTCCAGGGAACTGAAGATGTGCTTGAGTTCTTCCTGGAGCATGTGGTGCGAGGCAGTCTCGCCGGGCGGAAGACTGGTATCATCTTCCACGAAATCGCCCAGGTTCGATTCCTGGTTCTCGCCCACCGGGGTTTCCAGGCTGAGCGGGTGCTGGGCGATCTTCATCATCTTTTGAACCTTATCCATCGTCGTATCTAGCGCCTCTGCTAGCTCCGACGTGGTGGGTTCGCGGCCCAATTCCTGGACCATACTGCGACTGACGCGATTCATCTCGGAGATACGCTCCGTCATGTGAACCGGGACACGAATGGTGCGGCTCTGGTCGGCGATGGCGCGGGTGACCGCTTGGCGAATCCACCATGTGGCATAGGTGGAAAACTTGTAGCCCAGGTGATAGTTGAACTTGTCCACGGCCCGCATCAGGCCGATATTGCCCTCCTGAATCAGATCCAGCAGGGGAAGGCCGCGGCCCTCATATTTTTTGGCAATCGAGATGACGAGACGATAGTTGCTCTCAATGAGCTTTTGACGGCTGATCTCGCCTCGCCGGATGATCTGTTCCAGGCGATCCTGGTCGGTCAGGGCCCGCTCATTCCCCTCATCCAGGATTTGCTTTGCCTCAATACTCGCCTCCATATCAGCGGCGAGTTCTCCCTCCTGCTGCGCCGTGAGCAGCGGGTGGTGGCAGCTTTCCATGAGGTAGAGGCCAACGGTATCGTCCGGGCTAAGAATCGTCAGGTCCAGTAACATCTGTTCGGCATCCGCCGCCGCCGCACGCACTACCGCTGTGGGCCGTTTTTCGTCGCCTCTATCGTCGTCCTCTTCGCTATCTATCGGGTCAACTAGGAGTATGCGGTCGCTCTTGGTAATACGCTCATTCGTCATTTTATCGCGAAGGCGGCCACGTTCGTCTGCACGGCTGGTCAACTTGCCAACCAGCGACTTCATGGTGGTCATAGGGGAAAGGCTCCTCTACAAGGTGGAAAGATTGTCGGTTCGATGGGGAAGGGTACGGTCTATTTGGCATCGGGCGATGCCCCCGCAGTCAATAAATCAGCGATTATATGGATGGACCTGGAAACGTCAAAATGCCATCGCGCGCTCAGGCAGAAACTTCAGATGATGAATAAAGGGTTTGGCTTTTGACCCTGCTGGTGCTATAGTCCGCGTTTGCTCCTATCTCATGTACAGTAGAGTCACATGCCGTCACACATCATCCTTTGGCCCATCTTTGTGTATGTAGGGGCCGCGCTCTTTATTCCTCGACTTCGTCCCTGGCTCGGCCGCCCTGCACGGACGCTTGGTATCCTGCTGAGTGGGGTCGTGGCCTTTTTAGCGAGTTTGCTCCTCGTGCAACAGACAGGTGCAACGCCCCTCCAGTGGACGCTCTCGACGTGGCGCGGGCTGGCCGGTGTGGGACATGGCATCCAGTTCCAGGTCGATACCCTGGGAAGTGCCTTCGTGCTGTTGGTGGGGCTCACCGGGCTGGGCGTGCTGGTGGGTAGCCTGGATGAACCCGAGTTGGGCACGAGCGAAGACTACCAGGCTGGCATCCTCGCCTTGCTGGGCGCTCTGGTGATGCTCGGCTTGGCGGGGAATCTCCTGACGCTGCTCCTCGCTGAATTCATGCTGGAGGCCGCCATCATCTTTGCGGTCGGACTCGCGGGTCAACCTCGCTGGTTTCTCGTGACGGTAATGCACACCGTTATCTCGCAGGGCCTGCTCCTTGGTGCAACGCTGCTCCTCTGGAAGGAAACGGGAAACACCGCACTGGCTGGAGCCAGCGAACAGGTGCTGCTTTTCCTCATTTTCGCGGCTATTACCCGCATGGCCCCTCTCCCATTCTCCCTATTTCCTATCGCCTTCGAGCATCTTCCCCAACGCGTGCTGGGTATACTACCCCTGTCCACCCTTGCCGTTGGGGGGCTGTTGCTCGGGCGGATCGCGCAGAATGTGACCTTAGAGGCTCTTCCGCCGCTGGATGGCCTGGCCTCTCTGGGTGCCCTTGGGATAGCGCTGGGC
>JACCSL010000183.1 GCA_013812995.1 Ardenticatenales bacterium
GAGCGCGTTCTGACCGTTGGAACCAGCGGGGCGATTCGCCAGGTGGTGGATCAGCCCTCTCTGGACCCGGAAGAGCGGACGTGGTGCTACCTGCTGACGGAGGGACGCTGGCTCGCGGGCGGAGCGATCAACAACGGCGGCATTGCGGTGCAGTGGGCGCGTGAGCGCTTTTACCCGGACCTTTCTGAAGCCGATGGGTACGTGCGCCTCCTAGCGGACGCGGCGACGATAGAACCGGGCGCGGCGGGCCTTCTCTTCCTGCCCTACCTCACCGGGGAGCGCTCCCCGCACTGGGATACGAACGCACACGCCACCCTTCACGGTCTGACACTGGCCCACAGGCGGGAACACGTTGCGCGCGCGGTGCTGGAAGGCGTCGCCTTCTGTCTGGCGGAGGTCTCTACGGCACTGCCCCAGGCGCGGGGGGGAATCGCGCGGCTGACAGGGCAAATCACGGGTATGGCTCCCTGGCCGCAGCTCCTGGCCGATGTCCTGGGTCACCCGCTGGCTATCCTAGAAGCCGCCGATGCCTCGGCGATGGGCGCGGCGATGTTAGGTCACTGGGCGCTCGGCCACGTCGCAACACTGGACGACTTTGCGACAAACGCCTCGGAAGGGACAACGCTTTCCCCTGATTCATTCACCCATATAAACTATCAAACCATCCAGCAGGCGTTCCACACCCTTTCCCAACGTATTCTCTCCGCTTGACAACCTTTTTACACGCCCTTATTCTGCTCCCGCCTCTGCCTGTCGTCTTGCTCAGAGAGCCACAGGCAAAAAAACTCTTCGGCTATCTACCAAACACAAGGAGCATGGAATGACGCTGGGCTATCAATTAATCTGGGTAGTGCCCGTGGCAATCTTGATTGCTATTGGCTTTGCTGCCTATCTAGTACGGGATGTGCTGTCCCGTGATACGGGCACTCCCGAGATGCGCGAGGTGAGTGACGTCATCTATGAAGGGGCCATTGCCTTTTTACGCCGTCAGTATACGACCATTGGAATCCTATCGCTCGTGATGGCAGTGGTTATCGGGGTCCTCATTGCCCTTTTCGACCGTTACATTGAGGTCGAGGGCGTGACGCCTGTGCAGTTCGGCATCGAGACGACGGTGGCCTTCTTGCTGGGGGCCTTCCTCTCCAGTGTTTCGGGGATCATTGCCATGTGGACGGCCGTGAAGAGCAACGTGCGCGTCGCCGCCGCCGCCCGCCAGGGTGTCGGACAAGCACTGACGGTGGCCCTGCGCGGTGGTGCGGTCTCGGGCTTCCTGGTGGTGGCGCTGAGCCTCTTGGGCGTCTGGGGGCTCTTCGAGGTTTATGGTCGCATTCACAATGACCTGGAGGCGGCACCCTTCCTGATTATCGGGCTGGGCTTTGGGGCCAGCTTCGTCGCGCTCTTTGCGCAACTTGGGGGTGGTATCTTCACCAAGGCTGCTGATGTGGGAGCGGACCTGGTGGGCAAGATCGAGCAGGGTATTCCCGAGGATGACCCGCGTAACCCTGCCGTGGTCGCTGACCTGGTGGGTGACAACGTGGGCGACTGTGCGGGACGCGGGGCGGACCTCTTTGAATCGACGGTGGCTGAAAACATTGGTGCCATGATTCTGGGGGTTGCCATCGCGCGCGCCACAGACAATCAGGGCTGGGTTCTCTTCCCCCTGATCTTGCGCTCCTTTGGAATTATCGCGAGCCTCGTGGGGGTTCTGGTTGCTCGCATGAAGAACGACCAGGAAGACCCAATGGCTGCCCTCAACCGGGGCTTCTACGTCTCGGCCGGGCTGGCGGTGCTTTTCCTGGCACTGACCACCTACCTGATGCTCGGCTCTACCTGGATGTACTTCTTCGGGGCCGGGCTTGTCGGGCTTCTCAATGCGGTGGCCTTCCTGATTATCACGCAGTACTACACCGAGGCTGACTATCGCCCGGTGCAATCGATTGCAGAGGCCAGCCGGACCGGCCCCGCAACCAATATCATCGCAGGGTTGGCGGTGGGGCTGGAAACAACGGCGCTGCCCGTGCTTGCGATCTCGGCCGCGCTCATGGGGAGTTACGCTCTGGGAGCCGCTGCGGCGGATGAACTGGGCGTCTCGGCGGCCAAGGCAGGTATCTTCGGCACAGCAGTCGCCACGATGGGAATGCTCATGACAGCAGCCTACATTCTGGCAATGGATACCTTCGGCCCCATCGCCGACAACGCGGGCGGTATCGTCGAGATGTCCAACGCCCCAGAAGAGGTTCGCCGTGGGACGGACGCGCTGGATGCCGCCGGGAACACGACCAAGGCATTGACCAAGGGGTACGCCATCGGCTCGGCAGCGCTCGCGGCCTTCCTGCTCTTCTCGGCCTACCTGGACAAGGTAGAGCTGATTGTGCGGGCCAAAGCGGCCGCCGAGGGTCTCACCGGCGAGGCACTGGAGGCGGCGGCCGCCGCCGTCCACACGGTGGACCTGGGCAAAGTTCACGTCTTTGTGGGTGCGCTCATGGGCGGTATGCTCGTCTTCCTCTTTGCCTCCTTCGCCATCAGCGCGGTGGGACGAGCGGCGGAAGGGATGATTACCGAGGTGCGCCGCCAGTTCCGCGAGAACCCCGGCATCATGCTGGGCACCAGCAAGCCCGACTATGCGCGCGCCGTCGACATCTCGACGCAGGCGGCCCTGAAAGAGATGATTCTGCCCGGCGCGCTGGCGATTGGTCTGCCGGTGGCCGTCGGTGTCATCCTGCGCTACGAGGCCGCCGCTGCCATGCTCATGGTCGGTACGATGGTCGGTATCCTGGTCGCGCTATTCATGAACAATGGGGGTGGGGCCTGGGACAACGCCAAGAAATCCATCGAGCTGGGCAAACTCAAGGATGACAAGGGGCAGGTTTTGAAGAAGGGCAGCGAGGCCCACGCGGCGGCAGTCGTCGGTGACACCGTCGGTGACCCCTTCAAGGACACCGCTGGTCCCTCGCTTCACGTCCTCATCAAGCTACTCGCCACCATTACCCTGGTGCTCGCGCCGCTCTTCATCTAAAAAGCGACTTACCAAAAAGACGCTTCCCGTGTGGGAAGCGCCTTTTTTGCTGCAAGTGGCTCATGGATGCGCGATGACGAGCAGGGTGGGCGCGCGCTTGAACACACAGTGAAGTGCCTGCTGGAGATTCTCCGGGTCGAGGGCCTGAGACTATCGACATTGACTACCTTGGACCGGGCAATGCGCTCGGGACGGTGCTGGATATCTGGGTTGTGGGAAGTGTGACTGCACCTGCGCTCACCGTCACCGCGCGACTGGCAGATCGCGTCGCACCGTTGCTCCCCGATTCATACCACTGCGCGGGATGTACCGACGCCTGGCATGGGACGCTCTCCTTGGAGGGGCTCCCGCGCGACACTTATCTTCTAAAGATAGAGGCGGTGGATAGTCTCGGGCGGATAGCCGAAACGGAGCAACCCTACTTTTATGACCAACTCCCCCGCCTGACCATTCACTCGCCCAAGCAGTATGATACGGCAAACCCTATGATTCACCTCCACAATTTCCCCGATGCATCGCCAGTGGTGAGCGTTTTTGTGGCTCCCTGACGGTGTTGTACGCAATAACAAAGAGGCGACCCGGTGGGTCGCCTCTTCGCGTTGGCGGGGAGCTAGCGCCGCCGCATCATGGCCCAGCCAATGCCGCCGCCCAGTGCGAGGGCCAGGAGGCCACCCAGAAGCAGCAGGGGTGTGTTGGATCCGCTCTGCTCATCCGTGGGCATACCGATGGCGCTGTCGAAGCCGGGCAGCGTGGCGGTGGGCTTGCCCTGCACCGCGATCTCGACGGTGGTACCCGTTGCCTGCGCCGACGGGGTTTCCACGGCGACGGTTGTCGCGGCGGGCCGCGTGGATTGCGGCGCGGGCGTGGGCAGCGCGTCGTTCTCGACGATCTCGTAGCCAGCGCCCTCCACCACGACAATCAATGGTACGCCAACGCTCAGGGCGCGGGCCACCTCGGGCGAGCGCGCGGCCAGCTCGAAGTAGGCGTCGCTGCCGAAGGGCACATGCGTCAGGCTCATGCCTTCCTGATAGCGCGTGTCGATCCAGCGCCCGTCGCGATGCACGAAGCTGCGTGCGCCCACCGTGCGAATCGGCGGGGCAGCCACGTCACCGCCAGAGCCATCGGCCTCGCCACCCTCGGTCGTCCCCAACGGAGCCGTGGGCAGTGCGGCTCCGCGCTCGCTCTGCGTCATATCGGAGAGTTCCTCGGATTCCTGCACGGCCCCCGCGCCGCTCGATTCAGGGGCCATCGGCGGTGGGGCGTCCATCAGCTCATTGCGTCCCTCCTCGCTAAAGAAGTCCTCGCCGTCGCCCTCATCGACCAGGAAGGTCGTGTAGGGTGTGACGATCCCGTAGCGAATCGCCAGGTCGATGATCTCCTCCACGACCTCACGCTGCTCACCGTTGCGGCGGATGCTCTGGAGCAGCGTCCCGATCTTGCGCGTCGCCCAGAGGCGCGGCAGCCAGCCATTGTCGCTCTCCTCGTCCCCCGTCAGCCGCAGGTCATCGTAGGTGAAGCGCTGCATCTCCCCGTTGACCATTCCTTCCAGCTCCAGGCTCACCGGCCCGCCCTCGCGGTAGCGCCCGACAACCACCATCTGCTGACCGGCGAAGAGGTCCGGCAGCGGCGAGGGATACATCTCCTCGGCCAATGCGTCGCCCCAGTCCAGGCGTACATCGGCCAGCACGGGCGCGCTCACCTTCTCGTAGAAGGCCGAGACTTTTTCCTGAATGTTCTCTTCCGGGGCCACATAGCTGGAGGTGCCGCCCATCTCCGTGGCGAGCGCATCGAGCAGCACGGTGTCCACATCGTAGCCCACCCCAAAGGTGAAGACCCTCGCCTGCTCCGGTGCATTCTCCAGCGCCATTCGCAGAATTTCCGGGCTATCGACGACGCCCGCCGTGGGCAGCCCGTCGGTCATGAAGAGCACCAGCAAGGGTCGCTCGCTGCCGCGTCCCAGTTCCAACGCCTCCTGGAGCGCGCGGTTGATGTCGGTGGAGCCAGCCGCCTGCAACTCGTCCACCCAGCGGCGCGCGGCGGGGGCCGCACTCGCGGGCTGGAGCTGCTGCGCGAAGCGACGTGTGCCGGTGCTGAAGGCGATCACGTTGAAACGGTCGCCCTCGTTCAAGTGCTGTAGTACATAGTCGAGCGCCTCGCGCGCCTCTTCCATCTTATCGCCCTCCATCGAGCCGGACACGTCCAGCACGAGCACCACGTCGCGCTCGATGACGTTGGCCTGCGTGGGCTGAATGGTCGGGGCGGCCAGCAGCAGGAAGAAGCCATCCTCGCCACGCTCCTTGAAAGAGAGGAGGTTGACCTCTATCGCCTCGGGCGAGACGCTCCAGAAGAGGGAGAAATCCTGGTCAAGCACGACATCGCGCCCTTCCCAGCCCACCGTGGCCTGCTGCTCTCCGTCCCGAATAATATCCACCTCGTGCGAGGGCGAGTAGAGCGCGCGCAGCGGGGCTTCCCCTGTCAGATTCACCGCGATGCTCACATCGCGTACGCGCTGGTTGGACGCGCCCTGACGCAGCGGGAAGCGATACTCGAAGAGCCCACCATCGGCCTTGAGCAGTTGCGTGTACTCCATCTCGATTAGCCGCGTCTCGCCGGGAGGAATCGGGAAGATGTGGGTGCGGAAGAGGCCGCTGCCGATCCACTCCAGGAAGGCGGGGTCCATCTTGCGCCGCACGATCTCCTCGTAGATGCGCCGCGCCTCGTCGGCTTCCAGCAGTTCGCCCTCCAGCTTCACCCCGTCAACGGTCATGTCCATGTCGCTGATGGAGGCATCGGCGGGCAGCGGGAAGAGGTACTCGCCCTCCAGCGCCCACTCGCTCGGGTTGCGGAAAGTCTGCGCGAGGCGCGTCACCGCGACCTGCCCCTCGATGGTCACGTCGATGCGCTCCTCGATGAGTTGCAGCGCCACCCCGCGCTGCGGCGGCATGGGGTCAATGATGACATCTGGCGGGGGCTCGACGATGGGACCCTGCGCGGCAGCGGGCAGGATGGTGACCAGGAGCATCAGCAGGGCCAGCAGGGCACTCACTCTTTGTTTCATCTCACGCCTCCGTAGTGCATTCTCGGTTCTTGTCTACAGAACGTGGGAGGTGGTGTAAAGGTTCCGGGGGAAAAATCATGGTCCTATCAGCGCCGGCGCGAGACGAATTTCTGCGATCGCCCTGCATGGGATTGGCGTACTATTAACACGAACCGGCCCTGTTTTTATACTAAACCATCACCCATTTAAAATTATTATTCGAGCCCCCAGGGCAATTCTTTATGAGGATGTGATTCTTAATGACTACCAATCTCCCCTCCCCGAAACCTGCGTATAAGCTTGTCCCCCCAACCATCGAGCCACCCAAGCGCGGGAGCCGCTGGACGGACGCGCACACCGACTTCGTGATTCACAAACTGGGCAAAAACGAGCCGCCTTCCGAGATCGTCAAGACCCTGGTTCAAAAGTACGGTTGCTCGTGGGGCGAATCCGAGCAGTTTGTGAGCAAAGTCGCGATCCAACACAGCGACAAGATTAAGCGCAAGCAGCGCCCCCTGATACTCTTGATTACCCTGGGCACCTTGTTGGGGGCATTTGCCCTGATGGCCTACAGCGGGATGCGGATGAGTGATGGCTATGTCACTCGCACCCTGCTGGAAATGTTCGGAACAGGCTTTCTGATGCTGCTCGGTGGCCTGTATGGTGTCTACGACCTCATGGCTGGTATGGCGAAGAGATAGGTCAGCAAAACCAAAAGAACTGAAATCGAACCCCGCTGAGGCTGAAAAGCCCCTCAGCGGGGTTTTTCTTTGGATCGCGCCAACAACCATTCGGTATACGGTACTTTTGGGCGACATTTATCCATTGACTTTTGGCTATTGCAGAATTATAATCTGTCTTTGTGGAGGTACAGCGAATGATTGACGAAATAGACCTACAGATACTGAACATCATGCAGTACAATGCGCGCGTCAGCAACGCCGAGATTGCGCGGCAGGTGGGCATGGCTCCCTCCGCGATTCTGGAGCGAATCCGCAAGCTGGAGACGCGCGGCATCATCCAGGGGTACGAGACGCGGCTGAATCCCAAAGCGCTGGGGCTGGGGCTGCTCGCCTATGTCTTCGTGCGCTCCGAGGAGCCGTTGGGCTCAGGCGAGACAGGGAAGAAACTGACAGAGATTCCAGAGGTTCAGGAGGTTCACCACATCGCGGGCGAGGATTGCTATCTCGTGAAGGTGCGCGCCGAAAACACGGAGGCACTCGGGCACCTGCTTCGCCAGCGCTTCGGCGCGATTGGCTCCATTCGCTCCACGCGTACCACCATCGTGCTGCTGGCACTCAAAGAAACCACCCATCTTCAAATCAACATTCCTACACCGGAGGACGATGATGCTCAGAGAGAATAGCGGGGGTGCGCCCTCGCGCTGGCATGTCATAGCGGCGTTCGCGGCGGTCTATGTGATCTGGGGCTCGACCTATCTTGCCATTCGCTTCGCCATCGAGACGATTCCGCCCCTGCTGATGGCCGGAACGCGGTACTTCGCGGCTGGGGCGCTGCTCTACGGCTGGCTGCGGATGCGTGGCGCAGCGGCTCCCTCGTGGCTGCACTGGCGCTACTCGCTGATTATCGGGGCCTTCTTGCTGCTGGGCGGCAACGGGGCCGTCACCTGGGCAGAGCAGCTAATTCCCTCGGGGCTGGCTGCGCTGCTGGTCGCGCTGGTTCCGCTCTGGATGGTGCTGCTGGACTGGCTCCAGGGAAACTCGCGCCTGAATGAGCGCGTGATCTTCGGTCTCATCCTGGGCCTCGTCGGGCTGGTGCTGCTCATCGATCCCTCCCGAGTGATGGGCGGGCAGACGTTCAACCCGCTGGGCGTCCTCGTGGTGATCGGGGCGTCGCTCTCCTGGGCCATCGGCTCTGTCTACTCGCGGCGGGCCTCGCTGCCGGAGTCCGCGATGCTGGCAACAGCGATGGAGATGCTCGCGGGGGGGGCGCTGCTGGTGGTCGTTGGGCTGCTGGCGGGGGAAGGAGCCAGGCTGAACCTTGATGCGGTATCGCTGAAATCCGCGCTGGCCTTCATCTATCTCATCGTTTTTGGCTCACTCGTGGCCTTCACCGCCTACATCTGGCTCTTGCAGGTGAGCACGCCCGCTCGCGTCTCGACCTATGCTTATGTCAACCCGGTGGTCGCGGTTTTCCTGGGCTGGGCCTTTGCGGGCGAAGCCCTCACCATGCAAACAGCACTGGCCGCAGCGGTCATCGTAGCCGCGGTAGGGCTCATCACGAGCCACCGACAACCGCCCGTTGTACAAGAGGCTGACGAGCCACAGGCGCTCGCCGCCACGGCTAAAACGTAAAACGTAAAACGTAATTTTTACGACATCGAAAACGTCAATCGCCATAAAAGCACAAATAAGCCGTTTACGTTTTACGTATCTGGCTCTGCTGGAATTTGTGGTTGAGTCATGGCTCTGCGTGGTGGCCCTCTCCCCCACGTCGCTTCGCTCCGTGTCCCC
>JACCSL010000238.1 GCA_013812995.1 Ardenticatenales bacterium
GACCTGACCCTAATCCAAACGAAGCCCCACGCCCGCCGCGCCGCGAGGAGGAGCGCCCCCGTGGGCCCCGCCGCCCGGATGATCGCCCGCGTGGCCCGCGCCGCCCGGATGAACCACACCGCCAACCACGCCGCGAGGAGAAGCGTCCCCCACGGCCCAGACGCGAGGACGACCCTCGCGGACCCAGACCTGACCCTAATCCAAACGAAGCCCCGCGCCCGCCGCGCCGCGAGGACGACCGACCACGTGGCCCCAGACGTGACGAGGGCCGTCCGCGCGGACCTGGCCGACCTCGTCGCCCCAAAACAGAGGATTAACCGACCTATCTTTTCCCGTAGCAGTGAAGGAGAGTTGTCTATGGCTATATATCTTCTCGGCAGTATCTTCGGCTTCATGGCCTGGTTCCTGGTTCGCTACTTCGTCGCGGGCCTCTACACCGTCGATCAAAACGAGCGCGCGGTCAAGACGAGTTTCGGGCGCGCCCAGCGCATCCAGAATCTCACCATCTTGGATGATCCTGTTCTCGCATCCTCGCTGCGCCCCGAGGAAAAGGAGCGCTACGCCTACCCGCAGGTGCGCGTCATTCCGCCCGGTGGCCCATACTTCAAGTGGCCCTGGGAGCGCGTCCACAAGGTCTCCGTCGCCACGCAGACCGTCAACATGGCCTATGACCCGGAAGACCCCACCGCGAATTACAACGGTACGATCCTGGAGGCGGTGACCAAAGATCAACTGAATACAGGGCTGAGGGGCCAGATTCGCTACGGTGTCTCCGAGCGGAATCTGTATGCCTACCTATTTGGGGTCAAGCGCCCCATCATCCATGTCATGGGCTTCTTCATCTCCATCCTGCGGGAGCGCATCGCCAACTTCGAAGCGCCCGATCGTCCTCCCGTGCTGGGTGATACCCCTGTGCTGGAATCTACGATGGTAGATGGCATTTCCATCAACGACCTGCGCAAGAACCTGCGCGACCTGAACGACCGTATGGAGCAGGAATGTCTCTCGTCCGTAGCGCGCTACGGAATCTTGCTGGATGCCTCGCTCATTACCGAGATCGACCCGCCGCCAGATGTAGAATCGGCCCTGGCCGCCATCAACACGGCGCACAACCAGATTTCCTCGGATGTCAGCCTCGCGCGGGCGTCCGCCGACCAGAAGATCGTCCAATCCAAGCGTGCCGTTGAAATCGAGACGCTCAAGGCTCAGGCTGAGGTCGAACCCTTGACCGCGATGGCAACTCAGCTCCAGAAGTTGAAAGATAGTGGCCCCGAGGCGCTGCCCATTTACCTGCGCAACGTGCGCCTGAAACTCTACACCAATGCCCGGCAGGCTATTATGGAGGTGAAAAAATGATGGAGTTTCTCATTGCCGCTGTTGCGACCTTTTTCCTCTCGTTCCTCCTCGTGCCACTCTTTCTCGGCTTCGTCCGCGCCCTGGGCATCTACACCATCGTCAACGAGCGCCAGTGCCATGTCTATGTGCTCTTCGGAAAAGTGATCTCGATCATCGACGAGCCGGGCTTGCATCTTCTCCTGGCAAAGATCGGCCCGCAGGCCCTCATCGTCAACTGGATCGGGACGCGCTATGTCCTCGATATGCGCCTTGATCAGCGCTACCTGCGTAGCCAGCCGGTGAACTCCGAGGAGGGGGCACCGATGGGCATTGGGCTCTGGTACGAGATGTTTATCAGCGACCCGGCGGCCTACCTGTTCAAGAACGCCGACCCGCAGGGCTCGCTCGCGGCCAACCTCAGCAGCGCCTCTATCCGCTGCCTGAGCAACATGCCGCTGGCCGAGATGCTCGAAACGCGCCACAACATGAGCCAGATGGGGCGCACCGATGTCTCCCCCAAATCGCATGAGTGGGGCTACAAACTCGGCTCGGTCTACATCCGCAAGGTCCATTTCCGCGACACGGGCATGATCCGGCAGATCGAGGAAAAGGTGGTCAACCGTCTCCGCCAGGTCACCTCTGCCATCAAGCAGGAGGGGGCCAACCAGGTAAATATCATCCACAGCAGCGCGGAGCGGCTGGCCGCCGTCGAGTTTGCCAAGGCCGAGGCCACGCGCCCGCTCATCGTCGGGGCCGCGCTGAACAAGATCGCAGAGGACCCGGAGGTGGCTGCGGCCCTCTTCGACATTCTGGAAACGCAGAACCTACTCGATGGTCAGGCCACAATCACCCTTATCCCAGAAAAGAGCGGGATGCTCCCCCAGTTTCTGATGATGCAGCAGAACACGGCCGAACCAGCGTCTGCACTCCGGCTACCGCTGCCGCCCACCGAGCAGCACCGCTAATGGTCGGATAAAACGTAACTGGTTCTGCTAGAATTTGTGGTTGAGTCATGGCTCTGCGTGGCGGCCCTCGCCCCCACGTCGCTGCGCTCCGTGTCCCC
>JACCSL010000249.1 GCA_013812995.1 Ardenticatenales bacterium
GTGCCAGCCCGTAAATTCCATCCCGAGGTGGCGGGCAAGCTCGCCCAGGCTGTAGCGGGTCGCCTCCGGCAGCAGCACACTCGCCAGCTCGAAGGTATCCAGCGTCGCCTGCCCCACCAGGATGCCATGGCGCTGAAGGAAGGAGAGCTCGAAGGCCACGTTGTGCCCCACCACCGGGTAGTTGCCGATGAAGGCGCGCAGCTCGTCCAGCACATGCGCCAGGCGCGGCGCGCGGGCGACATCGCTATCGGCGATGCCGGTCAGCCGAGTGATGCGGTAGGGAATAGAGCGCCCAGGGTTGATGAGGGTGGTCCAGCGGTCAATGATAGGGTCGTCAGCGGGATCGGGAGGAATGCGAAACTTTACTGCGCCAATCTCCAGAATCATGTCGCGGTCGGGCGAGAAGCCCGTCGTCTCCAGATCCAACGCCACGTAAATACGACTCATTCGATGCCTTCATTCTAGCGAGGTCGAGTAGGGGAAAGCCTGCTCTTTTCAAGAAGAGATTAGGGCATTATATGAGGGTTAAGGGGGAAGGGCAATGACCCTGAAAACAAAAAACCCCAGGGTGTTCCCTGGGGCTTGGGATGGTGTGAGGCGTCTGACTTAGGCAGAGACGGAGATGACAAACTGCCCGTTCTTGCCGAGGCTGACATGTTCCGGGCCGAGGCCCTGGGGCAGCAGTTTCGCCTCCTGGACCGCGCGGTTGAACGCCGCGTCATCCTCCAGACCAACCGCGCGCAGGACGGGGTTGTGGACAAACTCGCGGTGATTCTCGGCGGTGTGCAGCTTGGTCTTCGAGACCGCGCGGATGAACTGGCGGCGATTCGGGATCAGGCGTAGGGCGGGCATATTGAAGCCGCTAAAAACCTCTTCCATCGTCTCCAGCGTTTCCTCCGGGAAGTAGCGAAGGTAAATCTGGACGACCTTCAGGAAGATGGCGTGGTGGGCAATCTCGTCCACCGAGACGACGCGAAAGGCTTCTGCCGCGCCGACTTCCTTGCCGCGCAGTTTCTCCTCGGTCGTAATACGCTCGGGGAGGCCGTACTCCTCGCGGATGCGTAGCCGCACCTGCTCGTAGTTGAAGTAGGTGGCGCGCTCCTGCACCATAGCGTAGATGTTCACACCCAGAGGCGTGTCCATGCCCTTGTGGTTCAGGTGTGACCAGCGATGCTCGGCGACCTTGGCGAAGTATTCCTTCAACTGATCCTCGGTGCGGGCTCCGGAGTGAAGAAGCACCTGCTCCCAGGCGACCCCGTGCTTCATCTCTTCGGCCCCCCACTGGAGTTGGAGGTTGCGGCGGGTGCGGTTGTTGCGGAACACCTCCAGCCCGTTCAGCACATAGTCCCCTACATACTCCTCCACTCCAAGGAAGCCCTCGATGAGCTGGATCGTGTCCGCGCTCAGCTTGTGGCCGTGCTCGCGCATCTCATCCACCGGCAGGTCATGCCAGGGGGACCAGCGGCGATACTCCATCGCGCGACCAAAGTATTCAATGAAGGCATCCAGGGTTTCCTGATCCACCGCCTTCTGCCGCGCATCGCGCGTCCAGGGGCCGGGGATGATGGTCGGGGTACCAAACGTCTCTTGTGTATCCGTCATAATGTCATGTTCTCCTTGTAGGCTGACGAGCCGCCGTCAACAGTTTTCAAGCTTTGGAGCGAGACAGGGACTCTTGCTCTTTATCATCATTTTCGATAGGGTTTTGGCAAAAGGAAAGAGCGTTGTGGAGCAACGCCCTTTCGCGTAAGGTAAAACCCTGTTATTCGCAAATAGTTGCTGTCTGGTTTACGGCTTGATTATATGAATAATAGTTGCATAAGCAAACAATCGTGCTAGGATGATCCCTCCCACGACTATAGCAAGGAGCACGCCACATGACAGAGGCATTGAAGGCTTTGAAGGAAAAGCTGGAAGTGGTAAGCGGCCTCCAGCAGGCCAACACCGTCATGGGGTGGGACCAGGAAACCCACATGCCCCGCGGCGGTGCCATGAGCCGTGCCCGCGCCCTGGGTGCCGTGAGCCGCGTCGTTCACGAGATGAGCACCTCTGCTGAGTTTGGTCGCATGCTGGAGGCCGCTGAGGCGGAGGGCGTTAGCCTGCACCCCGACAGCGACGATGCCCGGCTGCTCTGGTGGGTGCGCCGGGACTTCGAGCGCGCTCTCAAGCTGCCCGCTGACTTCGTGGCGGAGCTACGCCGCGCCTCCTCGCTCGCCACCCAGCTCTGGCAAGAGGCGCGGCGCGCGGATGACTTTAGCCGCTTCGCACCTTCACTGGCCCAGTTGATCACTATGCCGCGCCAAACGGCAGAGTACCTGGGCTATGAGGATCCTCCCTACGCCTCGCTCCTTGAC
>JACCSL010000263.1 GCA_013812995.1 Ardenticatenales bacterium
GTTCTGGAGACCCTGGAGGGCCTGGGCGGGCAGTTGGGCCGCCACCGCCGAGTAATTCGCGAACTCATGCTTCACATTGCCACCAGCCGCGCGTACCGCGGCGGCCCCGTGGCTGAAATCTTTGAAGTGAACGATATAGCGATCCGAGGCAGCGGCGCTGGCCGGGCCATCGCTGAATTTCTGGGAGGTCGGCTGAGCTGAACCACGACCCTGCGCGGCAGTCGGCAGGACAATGAGAAGAAGAAGGGCGGCTACAAACAGAATTGACCAGACCTTGCGCATTTACGTCTCCTCTAGGGTGTGAGTGGGTAGTAAAAGGGGTTAAGGGGTACATTGGTTATTATAGACAACCCACTGCCGTAAACAATGGATAGTTTATACAACAAATAGTAGCTGCTTTTGTTGGAAACGCATAACGCACCTTGTTATATGGCTAAGTTGTTTCTAGTCAGGGACTTTAGCACAATATTGTCAGGGACTTTAGACGATTTAGGGATAGACTTTCGTCACTGTTCCATTGCCCCAATCTCGTCCTCGTCCCAATCTTCGGCCCATTCCTCGCTCCACTCCTCGGCGGGCGCGCCCTCTTCTTCCACCCATTCCTCTTCCTCCGGTAGCTCGAAGTCGCTGTGCGGACTCGCAGCGAGAATCGGGGCAAGGTACTTGCCCGTCCAGGAGTGCTTGTAAGAGGCAACCTGCTCCGGCGTGCCAGCGATGAGAAGCTCGCCGCCGCCCTCGCCGCCCTCCGGCCCCATGTCAATGATCCAGTCGGCGGTCTTGATAATATCCAGGTTGTGCTCGATGACGATGACAGAGTTGTGTTTCTGCACCAAGCGGTTGAGTACCGTCACTAGCTTGGCCACATCATGCGCGTGCAGGCCGACGCTCGGCTCGTCCAGGATGTAGAGCGTCTTGCCCGTCGCCATGCGGCTGAGCTCCTTCGCCAGCTTGATGCGCTGCGCCTCGCCTCCCGAGAGCGTCGGTGCGGGCTGACCCAGGCGAATGTAACTCAAGCCCACATCGAAGAGCGTCTGGAGCTTGCGGCGAATCTTGGGAATATTCTCAAAGAAGTCCAGGGCCTCCTCCACGGTTAGCGCCAGGACATCGGCGATGCTCTTGCCCTTGTAGAGTACCTGGAGTGTCTCGCGGTTGTAGCGCCGTCCCCGGCAGGTATCGCATTTCACATAGATGTCGGGCAGGAAGTGCATCTCGATCTTAATCTCGCCGTCGCCCTGACACGCCTCACAGCGCCCGCCCTTCACGTTGAAGGAGAAGCGCCCCGGCTTGTAGCCCCGCATCTTGGACTCCGGCAAGCCAGCGAAAAGATCGCGAATCTCCGTGAAGAGGGCCGTGTACGTGGCGGGGTTGGAGCGCGGTGTGCGTCCAATGGCCGACTGGTCGATGTTGATAACTTTATCAATGAACTCGGTGCCATAGATCGCGGTGTGCTCGCCCGGATGGGTTTTGGCCCGGTGTAACATCTGCGCCAGCCGCGCATAGAGCACCTCGATAATCAGCGAGGATTTGCCCGAGCCGGACACCCCGGTGACCACGACAAACTTGCCCAGCGGCACCTCCACGGTCACATCTTTGAGATTGTTCTCTTTGGCTCCCTTGATAATCAGCGCGTTGCCATTGCCATCTCGCCGCTTCGTGGGCACCGGAATCGCCATACGTCCGGAAAGATAGGCCCCCGTCAGGGAGGTGGGATGCGCCAAAATATCGTCGATCGTGCCTGTGGCAACGACCTCGCCGCCATGCTCCCCCGCGCCCGGCCCCATATCCACGATCCAGTCGGCGGAGCGCATGGTGTCCTCATCGTGCTCAACGACGATGAGCGTGTTACCCAAGTCGCGCATTTTCTCCAGAGTACGAATCAGCCGCGCGTTGTCGCGCTGGTGCAGCCCGATGCTGGGCTCGTCGAGAATGTAGAGCACCCCCACGAGTTGGGAGCCAATCTGGGTCGCCAGGCGAATGCGCTGCGCCTCACCGCCCGAAAGCGTGCTCGCGGTGCGGTCCAGGGTCAGATAGCCAAGCCCCACGTCGGCCATGAAGACGAGCCGATCATTGACCTCCTTAAGAATCTGCGCCGCGATCTGCCGCTGCTGGGGGGTCAGAAGGGGCTGCGCGCCCTCCGCATCCGTGGTCGCCACGATGGCCACATCGTTGATGATGCGTTCGCCCCAGGCCAGGGCCTCCTCCACGCTAAACCTGGAAAGTTCGGAGATGTTCTTGGTCGCCACCGTGACAGCACGCGCCTCCGGTTTGAGACGCGTGCCCTCGCAGGTTGGGCAGGCCACCTCTGCCATGTACCGCTCGATCTCCGAGCGCTGGTAGTTGGAGGTCGTCTCTTTATGGCGGCGCGAGAGATTCGGAATGACGCCCTCAAACGGGGTCTCGTAGCTGCGCTCACGGTTGTACTTGTTCTTGTAGTTGACCTTCACCGGCTCGCCCTTGGAGCCGTACAAGATCACCTGTTGATGTGCCTGGCTGAGGTCGGTCCAGAGGGTGTCGAGGCTAAAGGCATAGTGCTGTGCCACCGCCTCCAGCAGGTGAGAGAAGAAGGTATCACTGGTGCTGGCACGACTCCAGGGGGCAATCGCCCCCTCGCCCAGGGAGAGGTCGGGGTTGGGCACCACCAGCGAGGGGTCCATCTCCTGCCGCACGCCCAGCCCCTGACAGGCGGGGCAGGCTCCATGCGGACTATTGAAAGAAAAGGAGCGCGGCTCGATCTCGCCCAGCGAGATACCGCAGTGGACACAGGCGAAGTGCTCTGAGAAGAGCAGGTCGCACGGCTCCTCGCCCGCCACGTTGATGACCACGATGCCATTACCAAGTTCCAGTGCGGTCTCGATGGAATCGGCAAGGCGGCTGTGATCCTCGTTCTCCGGATCCTGGCGTACCACCAAACGGTCCACTACCGCCTCGATGGTGTGCGCCTTGTAGCGGTCCAGGTCAATCTCTTCGTTCACATCACGCACCTCGCCGTTCACGCGCACGCGAACAAAGCCGCCCTTGCGCACATCCTCGAAGACGCGCTGATGGTGCCCTTTGCGGCTGATGACGAGTGGAGCCAGAATCTGGATACGTGCGCCCTCGGGCAGTCCGTGGACGGCATCCACGATCTGCTCGGTGCTCTGCTGCGCGATGACGCGGCCACATTCCGGGCAATGGGGAATCCCCACACGCGCAAAAAGCAGGCGCAGATAGTCGTAAATCTCCGTGACGGTTCCAACGGTCGAGCGCGGGTTATGGCTTGCGCCCTTCTGGTCAATCGAGATGGCGGGCGAGAGGCCGTCGATCTGATCGACATCGGGCTTCTCCATCCGTCCCAGGAATTGCCGCGCGTAGGCCGAGAGGCTTTCCACGTAGCGCCGCTGCCCCTCTGCGTAGAGCGTATCGTAGGCCAACGATGATTTCCCGCTACCCGACAGCCCGGTGAAGACCACCAACTTGTCGCGGGGAATGGTTAAATTCACATTCTTGAGGTTATGCTCGCGCGCCCCTCGAATAATAATCTCATCCATAACTCTGGCTACTGCGCCTCCCTTATTTGTAGAGGAAATCGACCGAAAAGTATATCACATCTGGCATGAAAAGTCAGATAGCATCTGGAGAAACGAACGAGTGTTCGAGTTGGAGCGTTGGAGCGTTGGAACGGGAGAACGTTGGAACAACGAGAGCGAAAAACGATGAGCGATGATCACATCAGCCGTTTGTTCTATCGCTCTAACGCTCTATCGCTCTTCCGTTGCTCTGGCACACAAAAAAGCGCCTGGAGAAATCCAGGCGCTTTGGAGGCGAACGATGGTTAAATTTTGGTGACGTTCACGGCTCGCGGTCCCTTGCCTTTAGGGTCCGGCTCGACGTCAAACTCCACCCGATCCCCCTCGTTTAAGCTACGGTAGCCCGTCGCCTGAATGGCCGAGTGGTGAACGAATACGTCCTTGGAGTCATTGTCCGGGGTGATAAAGCCAAACCCCTTTTCCGAATTGAAAAACTTCACAGTCCCTGTCTTACTTCCGCTCACTGCTGGCTCCTTACTGGACATTGCATGCCCTACTGATACAGATCGCGCCTGGATATCGGTGTCCGAGCGTATAATTTTCTCCAGCAAGAAGTATACCACCATCTTTGCAGCTTGCCGCGCAAAGGGCTGGCACAGAGCAGAAACTTGGCGTAAAATGGGCTAGACAAACAGACAGGAAACAACAAACAATGCGTAACGTAGAAGAAGACAATGTGGACTCGGGCCGTCCCTCGATCTGGCTGTGGCTGATCGCCATGCTGCTCATCGTTGCGATGGGCAGTGTGTTGGGCTGGGTGATTGCAGGCGGTTTGGGGCGTGAGGAACTTGCGGGGGCCCCGAGTGTTGAAGAGGGCGTCCCCCCCCTGCTCCCGAGCCGGACACCCAAGCCCACCTTTACCGCTATCCCAACCAGCACCTTCAGCGCGCTGGCTCCGACCGCCGAGGCTCCGCTGCTCCCCTCGCCCCCCCCTGGCGTCGCGGTCACCCTGGAGGCTCCGCCGAACGCCGTACTCTTCCAGGTTCAGATAGAGGAGATTCCAGTCTATCGGGGCCCAGGGATTACCTATCCTCGCCTTGGTCTGGCCCCCCGTGGCACCACGCTGCTCGTGGCTGGACGCACCCCGGACGGCGGGTGGTGGCTGGTCTGCTGCGTGGATAGTCAGAGCGGGTGGATGGAACTCAAAGATCAGAACGTCCTGGTGCAAGGGGATGTAGCACTGGTCGATGTGATCGCGCTCCCCGGCACCTCGGGTTCTACGTTTCAGACGCCCACCCCGCCCCCGGCACCGCCCAGTCCCTAGCCTGAGGTAACCTTGCTTTGCATTGCCCCACCGTTCCGTAGTACCATTTTTGTCGAGTTCCTTCATCGCAGAAGCCCACACGACACGATACTCCTAGAAAGCGACTTTACCACGTGACGTCCTCCCTCTGGCACTCCTATATCCCTCACCACGTAGCCGCCGCCCTGCTTGCCGACCCCGAGGTCGATCCGGTCGGGCGCGAGCAACGCTTTGACGCGGTAGCGCTCTTCGTGGATGTCTCCGGGTTCACGGCCATGAGCGAGGCCCTGGCAGTCAGTGGTAAGACGGGGGCCGAAGAGCTAACAGCCCTGTTGAACCACTACTTTGAACCCATGATTGACTTGATTCAGTCCTTTGGGGGGATCATCGGTAAGTTCGGGGGGGATGCGATGACGGTCCTCTTCCCCTATGAGGCCGAAAGTCAGCGGGATGTCTGTTGCCGCGCGCTGCAATGTGCTCTCAACATGATGAAGGCTATGGCGGGGTATGAGGCTATTCAGACACGGGGGGGCACCTTCACCTTGGCGATGAAAGCCGGCCTGGCCTATGGCTCGCTCTTCTGCACCACGGTGGGCAATCCCGAGGTACGGCTGGAGTACATTATTGCCGGCAGAGTGCTAGACATGTGTGCCGAGGCGGAGCACCATGCCAACAAGGGAGATGTCATCGTTCACGATTCGCTTCTCCCACTTCTGGGCGACGTTGAGATCAAGGACTCGCACGATGGTTTTAGCCGCGTTACAGCCCTGCTTCAACCCGCGTCCCCCAACCCCCTTGATCCCCTGGGGGAGTTACCCGCGAACCTCCTGAAACTGACCAGCGCCTATCTTCACCCCTCTATCGCGCAGCGCCTCATGCAGGGGCAGGCGAGCTTCATTAACGAGCATCGAAAGGTGACGGTTCTCTTCGTTCGTTTTGAGAATCTGGATTATGACAACGACCCCGAGGTGGGTCAGAAGTTACAGAGTTATCTCTCCGAGGTAATTCGGACGATTCACGACTTTGACGGGTATCTTGCCAAAGTCGATATGGGGGACAAAGGGAGCAAATACCTGGTGCTATTCGGAGCCCCCATCGCCCACCAGAACGATGTGAGCCGCGCGCTTCAGTGTGCCTTTGAGCTGCGCGCCCTGGAAGGGCCGGCCAGCCGCATTGGCATCAACAGTGGCTTTGTCTACTGTGGACAGGTCGGCTCCAGCGTGCGCCAGGAGTATACCGTCATGGGCGATGCCGTGAACCTGACAGCGCGCCTCATGCAGGCTGCCGAAGCGGGCGAAATCCTGGTCAGTGATAGCACCCATCACGCCGCGATAGGCTCTTTCGTGTGGGAGCCTGCAAAGAAGTTGACCGTCAAGGGGAAGAGCGAGCCGGTCCGAGTGTACACATTACTCGGCATCAAAGAGCGGGGGGCGTCAAATCTGCGCGAGACGAAGTATGCCCTGCCGATGGTGGGCCGTCAGAAAGAACTCCAGTGGGTGAAGGAGCACCTATCGCTGGCCCTCGGTGGGCAAGGACAGATTGTGGGCATTACGGCGGAGCCGGGAATGGGTAAAACCCGATTGATCGACGAGATTATCCGACTGGCGCTTCAGCAGGGAATCTCGGGCTACGCCAGCGAATGCCTCTCGCATGGGGCCCACAGCTACCATGTGTGGAAGGATCTCCTGCGCGGTCTGTTTGGCCTGGATGGCACCTGGTCTCTTCAAAGAAGGCTCCGTCACCTGGAAGCGCAGCTGGCAGGGATTGATCCCAGTCTCGTGCCCCGTATGCCACTGCTGAGCCGCCTGCTGAATCTGCCCATTCCCGAGAATGCCCTCACCAGCTCGATGGAGGCCAAGCTGCGTAAGGAATCTCGCGAAGCTCTGGTCGTTGATTGTATGCGGTATTTTAGTCACCAACAGCCCTTCCTGCTCGTTCTGGAAGATTGTCAGTGGATCGACCCCCTCTCCCATGATCTACTGGTAAACGTCGCGCGCAACCTCTCCGAACGCTCCATCCTGATGGTGCTTGCCTATCGCTCCCCCGACACGGAGTGGCTTCGGCCCCGTGTCACGCGCTTTGGGCACTTCCGCGAGATTCAATTAACCGATTTCACTCGTGAGGAAGCTGCACAGTTGATCGGGCTGAAACTCGCCCAGTTTTTTGGAACCCACAGCAGTGTTCCCGTTGACCTGCTGGAGAGAGTGACTGAGCGGGCACAGGGCAACCCCTTCTACATCGATGAGATGATCAACCTGATTCATGACCGGCAGATCGATCCCACGGATAACCAGGCACTCCAGGCACTAGAGCTGCCTGACAGCCTGCACAGTCTGATTATCAGCCGCATTGACCAGTTGAACGAGGGAATCAAGAGCACGCTGAAAGTTGCCAGTGTTATCGGTCGGGTGTTCAAGGAGAACTGGCTGGCAGCGGTTTATCCGTCGCTCGGCTCCGCCAAGCGCGTCCACGAGCAACTCACCACCCTCACACAACTGGATCTGACGGTGCCGGACAAGATTGAGCCGGAACTGGAGTATCTCTTCAAGCATATCGTCACGCGGGAGGTCGCCTACGAGAGCTTGGCGGTTGCCACGCGAACGATGCTGCATGAGCGCGTGGGGAATTTTATCGAAGAGCATTACCCTGAGCGATTGGAGCAGTACCTTGACCTGCTCGCCTATCACTACAGCCTGAGCGCGAACCTCGAAAAGCAGCGCGACTATTTTCGCCGGGCCGGGGTTGCCGCACAGGCAAACTATGATAATGAGGCGGCGCTGAGCTACTACCAAGCCCTGCTGCGCCTCCTGCCAGAGGCCGAGCAGGGCATCATCCTGCTGAATCTCGGTCAGGTACGGCAACTAGTAGGGCGCTGGGCGGAGGCCGAAGAGAGCTACAGAAAGGCCCTGAGAGTGGCAGGGGAGCTGCAAGAGCGCCCTCTCCTGGCCAAGAGCCAGCGGGCACTGGGTACGCTCCTCCGGTCCAAGGGCAACTACGGTGAAACGCTCCTGCTCCTCCAGGAGGCAAAAACGGGATTCGAGACCATTCATGATCCCCATAGCGCCCTGGAAACATTGATTGATATTGGTGTACTCTACTGGCTACAGGGAGATTACACGCAGGCCCTGGCATATTTCCAGCAGGCGCTTGAGGAGGCACGGACGAGGCAGGATGCGTTGACCATGTGCCGCGCGCTGGGCAATCTGGGCCTGATCTATATCGACCAGAACGACCATGAGAACGCGCTCGCCGTGCACGAGCAAGGGTTGGAAATTGCAGAGCGCCTTCAGGATCGTATGAAGAGTAATGTGCTCATTGGAAATCTGGGTGGTTTCTACCTGAAGCGCGGAAAGTATGAGCGCGCACTTGCATACTATCTTCAGAGCCTTCAGGCCGCAACCGAGTTAGGGTATCGGCAGGGCATCAATATCAGTCTTGGGAACATCGGGAATGTCTACCTGGAACAGGGAGAGTACGATAACGCCCGCGCCTGCTTTATCAAGACGCTACAGATTGCGCTTGAGATCGGTGATCGCGTGGGCGTTTCCCTGACGCTCTTTAGTCTGGCACTTGGCTGGGTGGAGCAAGACAACTATGAGGAAGCGGTTCAGTTCATTCAGCCCGCGATTGCCCTGGCTCGTCTGATAGACACCCCGTACGACCTATGTGAGTATCTGTATATTTATGGAGATATGCTTACGCAGCAGGAAGACTATCTGCACGCTCAGGAGATCAACACGCAGGCGCTAGAGATGGCCCTTGAGGTGGAGCAAGAGGAGATTCAGTTCCAGGCACAGCTACAGGCAATTCGCCTGAAGTATCTTCTGGGGGAACTCCGTCCGGCGGAAGCGCGTGAGGCATTCGAGGCGCTAGGGGAAGAGGGGCAGAATGAGAGGAACCGGGCAGCACTCCACTATCAAATCTGGCGGGTTGTGCCGACCCTGACGGAGCATCGCGAGAAGGTTGCCGCTCTCTATCGCAGTTTGTATGAAGAAAGCCCAAACATCGAGTACCAACGGCGCTATGAGGAGCTGACCCGGGAGCGCTTGCCCGCTCCTCCACCCCTTGCCCCGCTGCCGGACATTGTCCTGCGCCATCCCCCGTCGCTAGATGGGCTGCTCCGCCAGGTGGAGGCATTACTCGAAGTCTCCACCTGATTTCGCTGAAGCGAGCGAAGGGGAGTTGTCACGAGCTATACTATTATGTATAGTTTAACCGCTATTGCTTTGAAAGCTTGGTGATCGCGCTGCCCGCGCACAACACGAGGACTGCATGACCACGGACCCAACTCCATATCGGTTAATCGAAGATGAAGAGCGGTACCGCAGCCTTCTTGAGGCCACGTTTGAGGCCATTGCCCTCTACGGGGATGGGCATCTCCTCGATGCTAACCACATCTTTGAGGTGCTCTTTGGCTACCCTCTTGCGGAGGCACTGGGCACCTCACTGCTGGAGCTGATTGTTCCTGCCTGCCACGATCTTGTCACGCCCCTCCTCAACCAACCAGCCAGTCGGTGTAGCGCAGAGGCTGTCGGTGTCAGGAAAGATGGCTCTGTCTTCAACATAGAGCTGGTCAGTAAGCCTCACATCTATCGTGGGCGACCGGTTCAGGTCATTGCGCTGCGCGATACAACGGAACGCAGCCAGGCCGAGGATGAACTGCAAAAAGCTAAGGAAGAGATGGAAGAGCAGCACCAGCGGCTGGAGGCGCTCTATAACATCGGGCAGATCATCAACTCGACCCTCGAACCGGATATCATTCTGGACCGCCTCACCGATGAGGCCATGCGTATCACCCGCGCGACTCACGGGCAGGTTCTCGAGGTGCGCAAGGATACGCACTGCTTCGAGCGGCGCTCCCTGCGGGGCTTTGCGCCGGAGCAGGCAATGTTGGCCCGCGCCATCCCGCTCTCGCTGGATCAGGGGATCAACGGGCGTGCCTATCGCACACAAACCATCGTCCGCGTGGACGATGTGCTCTCTGAAGAAAATTACTTCGCGCTCATCCCCCAGACGCGCACCGAGCTGGCCGTGCCAATCATTCGTAATGGCCGGGTGCTGGGGAATCTGGACCTCCAGAGCCCCGAGGTGGGGGCCTTCTACGATGTGGACCTCAACTACCTGAAAGCGCTGGCGGACCAGGTGGCAACGGCGTTGACCAACGCCCAGCTCTTTCACACGGTGGAAAAGTCCAAGCGAGACTGGGAGCTTACCTTCAACGCGATGCAGGATGCAGTGGCCCTCGTGAACTATGACTGCCGGGTGATGCAGGCCAACCATGCCTTTCTCAGCCTGACACCCGATAAGTTACGAGTCGTTGGGCAGCGCTATGATGAAATCTTTTCTAGCGCCCACTGCCCGCTGGCCCACTGCCCGCTGGCGCACGCCATCACAAGCGAGGATCCGGCCAGCTGCACCCATGAATTCCGGGATCGCATCTTCGATATCCAGACCATTCCCCTCTCGGCCAGTGAGGAGGCCGATGAGGAGGCGCGGCTGATCTACGTCATGCGTGACATGACGGAGCAGCGGCGCGCGGAGGAGCAGTTAAGGATCTCGGCGGCCAAGCTGGAACAGAGCAACCGGGAACTCCAGGACTTTGCCTCGGTTGCCTCCCACGACCTCCAGGAACCGCTTCGCAAGATTCAGGCATTTGGGGATCGGCTCAAGGCAAAATGTGGGGATACCATGAGCCCGGAAGGGCAGGATTACCTGGAGCGGATGCAGAGCGCGGCGGGGCGAATGCAGAGCCTCATTAACGACCTGCTGACCTACTCGCGCGTGACAACCAAGGCCCAGCCTTTTACGCCCGTAGATCTGAATATCATCGCGCAGGAGGTTCTGATAGACCTGGAGATTCGCGTCGAGGATACTGAGGGCCGCGTTGATGTCAGCGAGCTGCTAACGCTGGAGGCAGACCCCACGCAGATGCGCCAGCTTTTCCAGAATTTGATCGGCAATGCCCTGAAATACCACCGCAAGGAGGTGCCCCCGGTCGTCAAGGTCTACGGAAAGTTGATCAAGGGGCTCAAGCAGCGCGCCGATGGCGAAGGAATTATAGGTGGATATTATCAACTCATCGTCGAAGATAATGGAATCGGCTTTGAAGAAAAATATCTTGATCGTATATTCACCCCTTTTCAACGGCTGCATGGTCGCAACGAGTTCGAAGGAACAGGTATGGGGCTGGCGGTCTGTCGAAAGATTGCCGAGCGGCACGGAGGGAACATTACGGCCCGTAGCACCCCAGGTCAGGGTTCCATGTTTGCCGTCACCTTGCCTGTCACCCACCCCAAAGCAGAAGAGGGGTCAGCCACCCACAGCTAAAGCTCGTGGGCTTGTAGAAGGTTAAGCTACCCACTCGACTCAAGCAAGGGTAACTGGCTGACTAGACGGAACGTAACTAGCGACCTGAGCGTGGTAGCTCGACCTACATGGCGGATGCGCCCACCCAGTCTGCCTTCCCTAGGGTCGCCAGTGTCGAGGGTGTTAGCAGCGGGCGCGAGCCTGGAGAGGAAGTAATTCCTATGCAATACGTTCCCGTCGTCAGCAGTCTAGGGAAGCCGCTCATGCCGTGCCACGCGGCGCGGGCGCGCCAGTTGGTGCGCAACGGGCGGGCGGTGCGGCGGTTCAATAAGGGTATTTTCTACATCCAGCTTCTTGGCCGTGCGGAGGGGGAGATACAGCCCATCGCCGTGGGGATAGACCCTGGCAGCAAGCGTGAAGGCTTCACGGTCAAAAGTGAAGCACACACCTACTTGAACGTTCAAGCAGAGGCCGTGACCTGGGTAGGCAAGCACATTGAGGTGCGCAAGGGGCTGCGCCGTGGGCGGCGGGGCCGTAAGACGCCCTATCGCAAGAACCGGCAGAATCGGGTACGCGGCGGCATTCCACCCAGCACGAAGGCCAGATGGCAACTGAAACTGCGCGTGCTCAAATGGCTGGCGGCGCTCTATCCTATTTCCATCGTGGTGGTAGAGGATATAGCTGCCGTCACGAAAGAGGGCAAGCGCCGCTGGAACAAGAGTTTCAGCCCGCTTGAAGTTGGCAAGGCGTGGTTCTACGCAGAGGTAGAGAAGCTGGCAGAGCTATGGATCTTCAAGGGCTATCAGACGGCCGAAATGCGGCACGCGATGGGCCTCAGCAAGTCCAAACAAAAGCTCTCCACAGAGTGGGAGACGCATTGTGTGGATAGCTTCGTGCTTGCCACCATCGTGATGGGTGGGCCTATCGAGCCGGATAACAAAGAGATGTTGATTCTCGTGCCGCTCCAGCTGCACCGCCGCGCGCAGCAGCGGGCCAATCCGCAGAAGGGGGGAGTTCGCCCGCTTTATGGCGGTACGAAGTCGCTGGGCTTCAAGCGCGGTAGTTGGGTCAAGCATCCTCGCTGGGGCGTGTGCTATGTGGGCGGGGCTTCCGCTGGCAAAGGAGGGATTAGCCTGCACTCCCTCACGACTGGCAAGCGTCTGACGCAGAGTGCGAAACCTGAAACGTGTCACTTTCTCTGTCACGCGAGTTGGCGAGTGTTTCATACCTAATCTCCGAGTGGCAAAGACCAGAGTTGGCCCCGTTTTGGCCTTGCCGCTCCTTTCCTCCCACGGGTCCAAGCCGTGGGTTTCCAGGAGCTAACCTCTATGAGTAGCGCCAGAAAACCGATTACGATTCTCCTGGCTGATGATGACCCGGAGGACCGGATGTTGGCCAAGGATGCCTTTGAGGAGGGTCGGTTGGTAAACGACCTCCGCTTCGTCACGGACGGCGAGGAGTTGATGGATTATCTCCATCAGCGGGGCAATTTTGCGGACCCCAAAAACTCGCCTGTGCCGGGGCTGATCCTGCTGGACCTGAATATGCCTCGCAAGGATGGGCGTGAGGCGCTCCAGGAGATCAAGTCCGACCCCAATCTGCGCCGCATCCCCGTGGTGGTGCTCACCACTTCCAAGGCCGAGGAAGATATCTTCCGCACCTATGATCTGGGGGTTAGCTCTTTTATCACCAAGCCTGTAACATTCGAGTCACTTGTAGATATCCTGAAAACTCTGGTTAAATACTGGTTCGAGATCGTCGAACTGCCATCCGAAAGGATCTCTGGCTAGATTATGAATACCGCTCCTATCCGCCTGCTACTGGTAGAGGACGATGAAGATGACTATGTCATCACCCGCAGCGCTCTCTCTGATATCGGAGGTGGAAAGTACACCCTGGATTGGGTCCGAACCTTTGATGAGGCCCTCAATACCCTCGCCCGCGACGAGCATGATGTCGTCCTCGCCGACTATCGGCTGGGCGGTCATACCGGCATCGAGCTGCTGAAAGAATCGACTAAAAATGGATACCGTGCCCCCATTATCATGCTCACGGGGCAGGCCGAGCGCGAGATAGACCTGGAGGCGATGCGCGCCGGGGCTGCCGATTACCTCGTCAAGAGCCAGATCAGCGCCCCGCTGCTGGAGCGCTCTATCCGCTACGCCCTGGAGCGCACCCAGACAATGGGTGCGCTCCGCAAGAGCGAGGAACGTTATGCGCTGGCGGTGCGCGGAGCCAACGATGGGCTCTGGGAAGTCAACCTTGAGACCGACGAGGTGTACTTCTCGCCTCGTTGGAAAGAAATGTTGGGCTACGAAGACAGCGACATCCAGGATCGCGTGGAGGAGTGGTTCAGCCGCGTGCACCCCGAGGATATGGACCGACTGCGCGAGGAATTTGCCGCGCACATCAACGGTCAAACGCCACATCTTGAGGTCGAGCATCGCATGATGCACAAGGATGGCACCCATCGCTGGATGCTCAGCCGGGGCATCGCCGTGCGCAACGAGTCCGGCACCATCGCCGTCATGGCAGGCTCGCAGACCGACATCACCGCTCGCAAGCGTGCGGAGGAGCAACTGCTGGATCACGCGACGCTGTACGATGCGCTCACGGGGCTCCCCAATCGCTCTGCCTTCCTTGACCGCGTCACTGCCGCCTTCAAGCGGGCGAAGCGGCGCGAGGATTATCTCTTTGCGGTGCTCATCCTGGACCTCGATCACTTCCGAAGCATCAACGACAACTTCGGTCATCGCGCCGGGGATGAGTTGCTGATTGCCGCCGCGCGCCGGATTGAAAGCTGTATTCGGGACATTGACCGGCTGGCGCGGCTGGGTGGTGATGAGTTTGCCATCCTGCTAGACGATATTCAGAAACCGCACGTTGTGATGCGTGTGGCCGAGCAGATCCAGAAACAGCTTCAGACCCCCTTCCAACTGGGAGAGCGTGAGCTGACGACGAGTGCCAGCATGGGGGTAGCCCTGAGTACTACCCACTATGACCGTCCGGAGACGATGGTCCGCGACGCAGACGCCGCGATGTACCGCGCCAAAACGCATGGCCGGACACGCTGCGAGATATTCGACCCGGAAATGCACGCCCAGATCATGACGCGGCTGCAACTCGAAGATCGCCTACGCCGGGCACTGGATCAGCAGGAGTTCCGACTCCACTATCAGCCCATCGTCTCCCTGGAGACGGGTCGCATCTCAGGGTTCGAGGCCCTGGTGCGCTGGCAACACCCTGAGCGTGCTCTGCTTTTCCCGGCGGAGTTCCTGGCCGTGGCAGAGGAGATCGGCCTCCTCATCCCCATTGGCTGGTGGATGCTTCAGGAAGCCGCGCGGCAGGCGCAGAGCTGGCAGAGTCAGTATCCGGCCGCCGGGGCACTTAACATTGGCGTCAATCTTTCCAGCAGGCAGTTCTCCCAACCCGAACTCATCGACCGCATCCGGCAGAGCCTGCAAAAGAACAACCTTCCGCCCGACTGCCTGCGCCTGGAAATCACGGAGAGTACCCTTCTAGAGACGGCCGCCACCCGCCCCGAGGTGCTCCAGCAACTAAAAGAGCTGGGGATTCAACTCTTCATCGATGATTTCGGGCTGGGCTACTCCTCGCTGAAGGATCTCCACCGCTCGCCCATTGCAGCCCTCAAAATCGACCAATTCTTCGTGCATGGCATTGAAGGCAGCGAGGAAAAAGCAAAGCTGGTCCAGGCAACGGTGCACCTTGCCCATCACCTGGGCATCGATGTCATCGCTGAGGAGATCGAGAGCGCCTCGCAGGCGGCGCGGCTGCGCAGCCTCAAATGTGTCTATGGGCAGGGTTTCTACTTCTGCAAACCTGTGGACAGCGAGGGAGCCACCATGCTCCTGGCAGCGGGCAGCGGCTGGTGGAAGACCGCCAAGGCCCTGGAGCAGCCCGTCAGCTAGCGCGCCGCTGCCGATATTGCAGCGTTTCTGCAATGTGACCAGGGTGAGAGATCGGGGGGTTTTTCCGGTTTCTCGCATTTGAAGGACTGGATTGCAGGAAAAGTACGGAAACTCAGCACAGTTTCTACAACTTCTTTTACCAGGACTACCCATGATTAAAAGTGGGCATATTGTCACGGAAAGAGGGTGGGAACGATGCAGGGATTTTATCGACCGCTTGGCTCGTTGTTGTTTGTGATTTATGTGTCGCTGACGCTGCTGCTAATCAATGGCACAGGCGGCGAGAGGAGCGTGGTGGGCGCACAGATTAGCCCCGCGCCCTGTGTCGAGGGGGGTATGCTGGTAGGGTTGGATGGTGCGGTGGCGCTCTACGATACACCGGAAAATGGAATCATTCGCTTTACCCTACCCACAGGCCAGATAGTGCAAGTACTCGATGAGGTCCAGCAGCGCGGGGAACGCTGGTGTCTTATTGCGCCGCTGAACGAGGCAGGGATGGGCTGGGTGCCCTCCACGTTATTGACCGCGCTGAATATAATGCCGGTGCGCTTTGGTAACTTCCGCTTCTGCGAGGGCAGCGCGGCTGGCCCTGGTAGGGTGTGCGACCAGTCGCTACCCCGTAGCGCCGCCGGGCTCTGGCTGCGTTGGGAGTACAGCGGCCTGCGCCCTGGTGACCAAGTCCAACGTGTGCTTATCATTCATCAGGAGCGCTACCAGACGCCGCTCACTGTCTGGTCCGGTGCGCCCTACGGTCAGCAGCTCGTCAACCTTCTGGATCATCACCCGCGCCCGGAGCCTGGCACCTGGACGGTGCAATTCTTTGTTAATGGTATCCTGATCCAGGAGACTCAGGTCGAGATTCGCTAGCCAATGCTCTCCTGTAGTTGCAGCCACGCGGCATCCTCGTCACAGATGGGGCGTGGAAGTGCTAGGCGCTCAATAATTTGCTCCGCATGGTTCCGTAACTTGTACGCTTGCTCTATATGACCCAGATACCATTCGTACGTCGCTAGAATCACATAGACCTCGGCATAATCGGTCTGATCCGTGAGATGGCGCAGGACATCGTAGAGAATCTCGCAGGCTTCGGCATAGTTTCCCTGATGCCCGATTCCAATGCCCAGATTCCCCTGAAGAATCGCCTGCCATTCCCGCGCCCCGCGTACCTGCTCTCTCTGTTTCGCTAGCATGTCCAGCCCTGTTCGATAGCAGAGTGCGGCGTCTGCGAAGCGTTTTTCCTTCAGATATAGATTGCCCAGGATATTGAAGCAGGTGAGCACGCGTCTCCACCGGCTGTACTGCTGAAAGAGATCCAGTGCCTGCTGGATGGTGCCAACCAGACGCTCAAATGGCCAATCGCCTCGGATACGCGCGACACGCGCCTGTGTCAGCCACAGTTCCGCCTCTAGCATCTCGCTTTTCACGGGGAGGGCAAACCTCTGCATTCGCTCCAGCAGTGCTTCCATTCGGCTTAAATCTTCGCGCTCCCTGGCGATGCGGAGTAAGGAGCGCATCGCCGCGATAAAGGCCCCTACCTCCTCCTGCACTTCGGCCCAGTCCACCACCCGCTCGGCGATGTCCGACAGAGGCACCCAGTATCCGATACCGAAGAGAAACAAGCGTACCTGGCAAAACAGTTTGGCAGCATTGTCCATCTGCCCCGTGGTTATCAGCCATTTGATGACCTTGAGCAGGGTGTCCGCCTCGGTTTGGAACGCTGAAAAGTGCGCCGGTTCTTCCAACTTTTCAGCAATGTGCTGATACCATGCTAGCCACCGCTCGCGCGTGGCCTGCTCGAAGTCTGGGGTGGTATCGAGTTCATCTCGGGCACGAATCCGCGTCAGGGGGTCTAGGCTGAAGCGGTCGTCGTTGCGCGTGATGAGCGAGAGCACTTCCAACTCGCTGAGGCCCTCATCCCGACCCAGGATGTCGTTCTCGAAGCCTGCCACATAGCCCAGGGCGTGGCGCGAGCTATCTGTGGCAAACAGGGCGAGTGCCATGAACAGACGGTGTGCGTCCCCACTCCGAATGAGGGCGATGCTGTGCTCATAGCAAAAGGCGTAGAGATCGTTGGTTGGGTCTCCGAGCTGGCGCAGTTCCGCCTCAATGTGACTACCCCGCCAGGCCATGCGCCCGATGGTACGCACGATAGCGAGCGGTAGCCCTCCTGTACGGCGTAGCAGTCGCTCGGCCTGCTCCTCGGCAAGACGTAGGGTGTGGCGACGGCACTCGTTGTCAATCAGGTCACGGGCCGCGCTGGCCTGGAGTGCCTGAAGATGGATGGGTACGGCCACATCGATACGGTGGCGCGTGGTAACGATGGCCTTGCTGGGCGAGGGCAATTCTCGCAGGAAGACAAGCAGCGTAGGGTCATCGATATCCTCCAGGTTGTCCACAATGAGAAGCACACGCCGCTCAGCCAGGGTGCGGGCGACGATGACCTCCTGCTCGGCACGGCCTACAACACGGGTGATAGCAGGCAGGTCCAGTACCTCCGCCAGCGCACGGTAGAGTCCGTCCAAGTCTCTGAAGGTGGGTCGGCGCGGGGTGAGACCGGCTGGGAGTAGCTCAGCCTGCTTCGCTGTCATCCAAACAATGGCCGTAAAGCGCTCTCCGACCGGTAGTGTGTCGCCTTCCAGATAGCGATGGGCGCATTCTAGTGCCAGAGCACTCTTCCCCACGCCCGCAAGCCCGCTCAGACAGACGACGCCCAGACGATGGTCGGCGGAGAGGTAGCGATGCAGGTCAGCCAGCTCCTGCTCCCGCCCCACAAGGTGCTCGTGGAGGCGGCGTGGCAGGTTGTGACGAAGTATCGGAGCCTCCGGTAGTGGTATGGTGCCAGGGCAAAGCTCCTCCACAAGAGCCTGCCAGTCGTAGTGGTGTGCCTGCTTGAGAAAGTGGATGAGCCACGTTCGGTCCATGGCACCACGCTGCATACAGGTACGTGCCAGGGCCTCGACCCGCTCGGGGTCCGGCACGGCCCCACGCCGCCAGCGCTCAATGGCCCAGCGCGTGATACCAAACTTATACCCCAACTCATCCTCCAGGGCGAGCAGCGCCTTGTTCTCTCGCGCCGCGATACTGCGCAGTCCCTGGCTCAGTAGGTCACCGAACATTTCCCTCTCCTATGCGCTTCACGCAGTTGATTTAACCTTTTGATTATACCAGAGGAGGGGTCTTCCTGGCACCATCCCTCCTCTGATATAATCAAACATGTTCCCGTCTGACGTTTTCAAGACAGAGAGCAAAGGAGCCTGGGTTATGAAAGCACGTCTGATCCGTTTTTCCCGCCGCTGGCCTCTGGTAGTGCTGGTCATGGTATTGGCACTGAGCCTAAGTTGCTCGCTCGTTGTGAGAGCGCAGGAGCCTGATCCCGACGGGGTCACTAGCCCGCTTGCCCCCTTGGGCACAAGTTTTAGTTATCAGGGACAGGTCAAGAAAAATGGTAGTCCCTTTCAGGGCACTTGTGACTTCCAATTCACTCTTTTCACAGCCTCGTCGTTCGGGTCACAGATTGGTACCATCCAGAGCATCAGTAACGTTCCTGTTGCCAGCGGGCTCTTCACGGTGAATCTGAACTTCGGGAGTGGGGTCTTCACGGGAGAGGCGCGATTCCTCCAGATTGCCCTGCGCTGCCCGGCAGCGACGGGTTCTTTCGAGACGTTGACCACGCGCCAGCCGCTCAACGCCACGCCCTATGCGCTCTTTGCGCTCGGAGTGAAGTCACCGCAAAACACTGTTGTGGTTGCTAAAAGCGGGGGCGATTTTACCTCTCTTGGGCAAGTCGTGACGGCTCTCAAGACGGGGAAGATCCCTTCTCCATTGCCTACGAGTCCGCTTCATATCTGGATTGCGCCTGGACTGTACACCGAGGTGATAGACTTACAGCAACTCTCCTTTATCCACATCCAAGGGGCTGGGCCGGATGCGACCATCCTTACCAGCGCGGCCAGTGGTACAACCTTACCGCCGATTCAGACGAATCCGACTGGCCCCACGGTGTTGATCCGGGCCAGTAGTGGTATTCGTATCAGTGATCTGACGGTGGTCAACACTGGGACGGGTACTTTCAGCTACGGTATCGGGGTCACCAATATGGTGTTGCGGGGCCTGACTGTGGAGACAGTAGATCCCTTCACCCCTCTGGCTCCAACTGCAACCTTTCAGGCGGATGTGATCCTCGATAATGTGGAAGTTGATGTCAAAGGTATCGCCGGGGAGCAGCACATGGGGATTTATCTCAATAGCACGCCGCCTGTTCTTGTGCGTAACTCTACCATCAATGTGACGGGAGCGATCTCGACCACAAATGTCGGTATCGCGATTGACCGCAGTACTAGCCCGCCCGTGGTCCCTCAGGGCATCACCAGTGCGCCTCTGATCCGAGACAATCTCATCTATGTCGAAGGGGGCACAAATAGCCGCACGATTCGTCTCTTTAGCAGTGATATTAACCTGACCAACGCTGTCACGTTACTACCCAAGATTATCAATACCCAGCTTGGCGGGGGGCCTATCAGCAGCGAAATCAGCAACGCTGGCACCACCTGCACTATCGACATTCACAATTCGCAGATTACGGGTGTGCCGGGCGGCCCGGATATCCAGCAGGAGGGCCTCTGCAATATTCGGGTGGCTGGTTCGCAGCTAGCATCTGGTGGTGTTCTGGACCTCACGGGGTCAGCCAATCCGGGAACGGTGCGCTGCACCTTTGTCTATCGGGCGGACTATAGCGGGGAAACAAACGCCTGCCCCACCATCTTTGTGCCTTGACTCAGGGAGGAGCGGCGTCCATGAGATATGCAACAACATTCTTGCTCTGGCTGGGTATGGCACTCCTGGCTCTGACAGTGGGATTGAGTCTACGATGGTCTGCCCCAGTGTCGTTTGGGTTCTCCAACCGGATGCAGATAGTGACCAGTACTGTTGTGCCTACGCGAACTCCTACTCCACTTCCCTCCACGGTTTCCTGGTTTACGGTCGATGGAGGAAGTGTCACGCAGGCCCAGAGCCGCACCTACCAGGTCAGTGGAACTGTTGGGCAGCCCGAGGCGGGCACAGCAAACAGTTCTGGCTATGAGGTGACAGGGGGCTTCTGGCCGGCGGTCAATGCCGTGGGCGTCAATGAGTTGACACCTAATAGTGGGGGCAGCGAGGTCGGGCTCATAACCACCTTCGTTCTGACCTGGACACACCCGGTACGCTGGCGGGCGCTTGAGACCCTGGAGCTACGCCTGCGCGATGCGCAGGGCGTGGCCCTGTGGGTGCGATTCACGGAGGGGGTAACGAGCACCGGGAGTATGACGAGCACGCTGGGCTACTTCAGCCTGTTGGATGAGATGGGTCAGGTGGTAGCGTCCGGTCTCCCCGGGCAGCCGTTGGTGCTGGAGACAGAAAGTGCCGCGCTCCATCTGGCGGAGAGTACGGTCAGCGGCACGGGGGCCGAGGGGCCTGCGGTCACCGTTGGCTTTACCGTCAGCTTCAAGCCGCCCGCCAACAACCGGCGCTATATCAT
>JACCSL010000273.1 GCA_013812995.1 Ardenticatenales bacterium
GTCGCGTACATCGCCCAGACGAAGAGCGGCAGGCGGAACCAGGTCAGGCCGGGCGCACGCATCTTGTGAACCGTCACGATGATGTTGAGCCCGGTCATAATCGACGAGAAGCCGGTGATGAAGATACCGAGCCCCGTGGGAATCACCTGCCCCGTCGCGGACTCTGTGCTGTAGGGCGTGTAGAAGGTCCAGCCCGTGTCCAGGCCACCCGTCACCAGCGCATACAGGGTAAAGATCGTGCCGATCATGTACACATACCAGCTGCCGAGATTGAGCCGGGGGAAGGCCATGTCACGCGCGCCGATCATCAGAGGAATCAGAAAGTTGCCGAGGACGGCCGGGATGGCGGGAATCAGGTAGAAGAAGACCATGATGATGCCGTGGGCCGTGAACAGGCGATTGTAGGTGTCTGACTCCACCACATCCGCCTCGGGGGTCAGGAGTTCGATGCGAAGGTAGGTCGCCGCGATCCCCCCGATCACGAACATGAGCGTCACGGAGATCAGGTAGAGCACCGCGATGCGCTTGTGATCCACGGTGAGGAGCCACGATTTCACACCATAGCTGATATTGAGATAGTGCTTGTTACGCAGGTCCAAGGCAATGGAAGGGATCGTCATAAATATCTCTCCACGGGCGCGAATGATAAGCGGGTAGGGCTACTGCTCCAGAGACTGAATATAGTTGAGTAGCCGCAGAAGCTGTTCCTCAGTTACCTGCCCCTCATACGTTGGCATGATGGGCTCGAATCCCTCAACCACATGGGCCGTCGGGTCCAAAATGGAGGTGCGAATGTAGGTCGCATCGGCCTCGATGGTCTCGCCGCCCTGGAGCGTGACGGTCTCCCCGAAAACCCCCACCAGCGAGGGGCCGGGCCCCTGCCCGGACGTTTGATGGCAACTCGCGCAGCCCAGGCTCGTGAATAGTTCCTCGCCATCGGCGCTCGCCCCCGACCCACCCGCCAACCACTGCTCGTACTCGGCAGGCTCCATGACGATCACCGATCCCACCATGCGCGAGTGGTTGGTGCCGCAGTATTCCGCGCAGAACAGATGGTAGGTTCCCGTCTCTGTCGCCTCGAACCAGAGCGTGGTGTAGCGACCGGGCAGCACATCCTGCTTCACGCGGAAGGCAGGCACAAAGTAGGAGTGAATCACATCCTGCGAGGTCATCGTGAGCTTGACTGGCTGCCCCACCGGAACATACAGGTCGTTGATGCTCTGCTGCCCATCCGCGTACTCGTATTTCCACATCCACTTTTTGGCGATGACATAGATTTCCAGCGTGTTCGCCGGTGGCTGCTGAAGATCGACGAAGAGCCAGGCCCCCCAGAAAAAGGCCACCATCGAGAGCCCGAGGAGCCCAACCATCCCGCCGACCTCAATGCGGGTATTGCCCGTGGTCTGAGGCGGAATCTCATCCGCGTGGCGGCGGCGGTATCGGACCGCGAAGTAGACGATGCCTACGGCCACCAACGCGGTAAAGAAGATGGTCAGGACAAGTAGGAAAAGGAAGAGCAGATCGATCCTGCCCGCATGGGTCGATGCCTGCTCCGGAAAAAAAGGTATTCCGCCCATTAGTCTGCCGCTCCTGTTGTGAGCCGACTCTGCCGCATATCGCGCAGAGCCATCGGCCCAAACCAAAGACTCATCACGACAAGTGTGAGCACGCCGCCGAGCTTGACCAGGTTGAGCACAAACGGGGTGTAGGTGCCCAGGGTGGGATCATAGCGATAGCAGAAAAGAAGCACCTGGTCCGTGATCGAGCCAATCTTCCCCGCCGCCGCCTCCACGAGGGCCAGCCGGAGGCTGACCGGCGAAAACTCGACGCCGTAGAGATAGCGCGAGATCGTGCCATCCGGGGTTATCACGATGACGCCGCTGGGATGGGCGTACTGCGCGCGCGCCTCGTCGTAGGCATAGTTCACACCGACCGCTGCCGCCAGTTGATCGATCTGCGCCTTCTCCCCGGTCAGGAAAGCCCAGCGCTGGGCCGCGCCGGAGCGACCATAGCGATCCACAAAGCGTTTCTTTAGCTGGGCCGCCAGCGCAGGGGTCTCCGTCGGGTCGATGCTCACCGACACCACATCGAACTCGTCCCCGATTTTGAGCGCGACCCCGTTCATGCCGCGCACCAGCCCATCAAGCACCAGTGGGCAGAGGTTATCGCACTCGTAGTAGTTCAAGGAGAGAATCACCGGGCGGCCACTCTCGAAGTAGTGGCCCAGGGTCTGCTCCTGGCCCGTGTCATCCGTGAAGCGCAGGTTCAGCGGGAGTGCCGCGCCGGGATGCTGGTCGAAGGTCGCCTGTTTCAGGATATCCGGCAGCGGCGGCATGGCCTCTGTTGCTTTATCGATGCCCCCTGGCTTGTGCGCCTGGGCGGGGGAAGGTACCACCATCAGGAAAAGCAGCAGCACGAGCAGCGCCCCATATCGCGCGCTCATTTGGGGCTTTTTGCGTCCAGCCATTCCCGGCTCCTCTCCATCATCCGTCCAGAACTGGAATCGGAAGGCATCTCCATTCCACTGTCCTGCCACTCTTCCATCTCCGCCTCGGGGCGCGTGGGGAATCCTTCGTCAATCATCATGTCCATCGCCTGCTCGATGGGAATGTGGACGATTCCGGCTTCCTCATCCACCCAGCCGTAGCTGCTCAGGCGCGCGTCTTCCTCCGTACGAAACTGCTCGTACTCAACGCCGGTCCTGGCGCGTGTCTCGATCAGGTAGGGAACCTCGGAGTCGGGGGGCGGGGCCACACCTGACTCCGAGGCGGCAAAATCGTCCAGTCGTCCGGTGAGGAACCATTGGAGGACTGTAACCACCGCAACGGACGCCACGGTGAAGATAAGCAGCGCCACCCCGGCCCGTGCAATACCGCGAATATCGACATCGCTCAACTCGATGCCAGCGTCCAGGGTGGCCTGGTCGGGCATACGGGCGGGGCGACCCACCACATTTTCTTCGTATTCCGCAGGCTCCGGCGGGGCGCTGGTGCCGGGCTGTTTGGGTTCAGATGTTGCCAACTTGCTCCTCCTGACGACCCTGTTTAATGACTATGAGCCCGCTCGTGTAGCACGGGAAGCGCCAGTGCCGGGATAATCGGCTGCTGCTTGAGTTGCCACAAAAAGAGCGCCAGCCAGATACCGCCAACGCCGATGAGGGCCGTTATATCCATCCAGTGGATGCTAAAGTGACCCTCCAGGCTGTGGGAAAAGGCCGGTTTGACCAGCCAGAGCAGATCCACAAAGTGCATGAAGAGGATAAAAAGCGCCACCCGCCAGAGCAGGCGCGGGTTGCCCCGCACATCCTCCGACATGAGCAGGACGAAGGGAAGGGCGAAGTGCAGAACGAGGAGCGACAGCGCCACCCACTCCCACCCGCCGCTGATCCGCTTCAGGTACCAGGTGACCTCTTCGGGCAGGTTCGCCGCGAAGATAATCAGATATTGCGAAAAGTTCAGGTA